>DASWXG010000688.1:0-5003 GCA_036405615.1 Prosthecobacter sp.
ATCAATGGCGTTAAGTTAGTGCCCTTCATGTCGCGCATGACTTCAAGCGACTCCGCAGAAAAGGCAGCCTCTGGCATAAGATCAGCCGTTTTGCCCCGCGCAGAATGGCACAAGCGGGTGGCCGGAATGCCCTGCCAGCATTCAGAGACGCAGTGCCGGCATCCCGTTTGATCCCTGTTCGACCACTGCGGCGGCAAGCGCCCTCACGCCTTCATTTAATAAAGTCTGCAAATCTCGAATCCCAGCTCCATCCGCGTGAAACGCCAAGTGGATGAACAAGTTATGTCCAATTGAACACTCTGTTCTCCGCGGCCGGAGATCGTCCAGGTGCCGGGTTGACGCACCAGCGGCTAATTTTTTAGGTGGCGTCAGCCAGTGGCAACGATCAAAATTTGACAAAATAGAACCTGTTGAATAAAAAACGCGTGTTTTTTTTATTCTGAAATTAAAAGTATTGCATATGTCGCGGACCCTTTCGTGCCGATTCGGCGCCCTTTTCATCTTAATCCTAGCTGCCTGCCAGCCTGCCTGGTCGGCAGTGGTGGGCTCGACGCAACATGCGGGAACCGCCTGGTTTCTGCATGACACACCTGCGAGGCTGGTTCGCTATGACATGACGGCCCGTCAGTGGCTGTCAGACATCGTGCTGCCGGTGGCCCGGGGAACGGCCACTGCTTTTCATGTGGATGCGGACGGATTGTATGTGGCCTATGGGACCAATGTTTACCGCTACAACGCCGCTGGCGGCGCCGAAACACTGCTGGCCAGCCCGGCCGAGACCGTTCACGCCATCCACTCCGACGGCAACTTGCTGTTCCTCAACCATTCCTCGGGGCTCTATGCCAGGTTTGTGAGCCTGAACAAGACCACCAACACACAGATCGCCACCTTCGAGAGCTATCCGGACGGCATGGGCGGTTCGGCCATCGCGGTGGGTGCCAACAAAATTTTTGGGCGCACCCAAGGAATCAGCCCTGCGGACATCGTGTCTGTCAGCTACACCGACGCTGGCACCTTTGGAGCAAAAGGGGAGAGTCCGTATCATGGGAACTACCCCACAGCCACCAAGACATGGGTGTTTCCCAATCAGGCCAAAGTGGTGGACACTTCCGGGACCGTTTACAGCACCAGCAGCCTGACCTATGCCGGAAGTTTCGGGGGAGCGGTCACCGATCTGAGCTTTTATGGAGCTGACGTGCCGATTGTGCTGCGAGGCAACGTGCTGAGCTCATTCACGTCCTTCCTGACGCTGGCGGGCAGCAAAGCGCTGGCTTACACGCCTTTCCGGATTTTTGTGGCCTCCACCGATGTGCTCACATTTACCGTGGACGCAGGGGAGGCCTCCGGGGTGAGGGCACGGGCGGAACCGCTGGCGGATGTGTCGGCGCCGACGCCAGGACAGCCCGTGAACCCGGTGGGCCTGGCATTCACCCCAGACCTGGTGTTTCAAGATGTGAACGGCATCGTCTGCCTCCTGCACAAGAGCACCCAGAGCATTTTCCGCTGGAATCCGGCCACCCAGCAGTATCTGCCCCCCGTCCCCCTGGCCGACATTCCCAGCCACGCCGCCTATTCCCCTTCCCTGCACCGGGTTTATCTGGCCTATTCTTCGGGTCAGGTGCGGAAAATAGATCTGAATGACCCGACCCTCACCGAGTCCGCGTTCTACATGATGGCCAGCACCCCGGTGGGACTCGCGACGGCTGGCGACTATCTGTTCACGGTGACCTCCTCAGGCTCGTGGGCCACCCACTACACCATCGCGCCGAACGGCACCCTGGTGGACTCTGTGGGCACAAACTACTACTCCGCCGGCTACTACTGGAGCGAGACCAACCAGAAGATGTATTTCTTCCGGGACGGCCTCTCCCCCAACGACATTCTTTGGGAGGAAATCAACGCCAATGGCACGGCTTATGCCGGGGAGGTCCAGGGCGGGATTCGCGGCAAAATGGACTCCCCTTACCACGGGGAGGATTCGTTTGTGCATCCGGTTCGCATCGCCCCTTCGGGCAGCGTGGTCATCACCGGCACCGGCAGGGTCTATGACGCGCAGACACTCGTCCGTCAGAGCATCTTGCCGAACACCATCACGGATGCTTCGTGGATTGGCGGTGAGCTGCGCACCATCCGCACGACCGCCGGCACGACCCAGTATCAGCAGTGGACAGGCTCCAGCTATGCAGCCGGGCTGACGAAGGTCTATCCCGGAACCGCGCACAGGCTGCTGACCCATGGTGCCAGCCAGCACATCGGCATTTCCATTGCCGCAGATGGCGCGCCATCGTTCTATCTCCTTGATTCCAGCTTTGAAGTCGTGGCGCCGCCTTCCCTGGCCAAGGTGACGGGCCTGGCGGCAACCACGGTCAGCCCCACCCAGGTCGGCATCAAGTGGCTGGACGTGTCAGGAGAGAAAAGCTATGCCGTGGAGCGCAAAACGGGTGCCGGTGGGAGCTGGGCGCAGGTGGGCAGCACGACGGTCAGCGCCACCACCTTCACCGACCTGAGCGCAGCGGTGGGCAATGAGTACTTTTACCGGGTCACCGCCGTGAATGGCGGCCTGTCCTCGCCGGTCTCCGAAGAGCTCGCCGTGTCCGTCACCGCGCCGGCGATTCCTTCGCCCTTGCTCGCCACTCCCAATTCCTCCTCCGCCATCACGCTGACGTGGCCGAACGTGGCCATGGAAACGGGTTACAAGCTCGAACGCGGCAGCAGCGCCGCGGGACCATGGACCCAGATCAACGCCCCAGCGGCAGATGTGGTCACGTACCAAAACACCAGCCTCACCCAAAGCACGACCTACTATTTCCGCATCCGCTCCACCAACACGATTGGTGACTCGGCCTACAGTGACATTGTCAGTGCCACGACCCTGCAGGCGCCACCCGACGTGCCGTCTTTCTTTTATGTGGCATCCAACGCCTACTATCAGGTCGGGCTGGCCTGGACGGACACGACCTATGAGGACAACTACGTTTTGGAAAGAGCCCCCACGTCCTCCGGCGCATGGACTGTGCTCGGCACCCTCCCTGCCAACACAACCACCTTCACCGACGCTTCTGTTTCAGGCAGCACACTCTACTACTACCGGCTCAAGGCGGTGAACTCTGCCGGCGCCTCCGCTTATTACACGATCAGCAACACCACTCCTGCCCCGCAGCCTCCGGCCACGCCTTCCAGCATTGTGCTGCGGGTGGTCTCCGGCAGCCAGCTGCAGATCACCTGGGGCAATGTGGCCAATGAAACCGGCTATGTCATTGAGCGCCGCACGGATGATCCGCTTTCCTGGCAGCAGGTGGGAACGACGGTGGCCGATGAGCTCGTTTTCAATGACATGACGGTTGGGACGGGTCTGCAGTACTGGTACCGGGTCAAGTCGGTGAATGCGGTCGGTTCTTCCGCCGCTTCCGCCGAGGTCGCCGGCACAGCTGTGGCCCTGGCGCGCATCGCCCAGGATGCCTTTGATCCGGTGGTTGACTTCACGGTATGGTCCTCCGTCACCAGCGGCTCCCTTGTCAATGCGGGAGCAGGTTTCCTCGGCAGCAATGCCCTGTGGTTCGGCGGTTCTGGAACACGCGCGGCGGCGACCGTGCCGCTCAACATCATCCAGGTCGGTTACCTCGAGTTCAAGCTCCGCGCCGGCAACCAGAACGTTGACGGCCTGACCTACTGGAACAACTCGGAAACGGGCGAAACGGTGGTGATGGAATACAGTCTCGACGGCGTGACGTGGACCACCTTCCAATCCATCAACACTGTGTATCCCAACCTGTCTTCATGGGGTTCATTTTATGTCCAGGTCCCGCCTGCGGCGGTTTCTTCGGCAACACGCTTCCGGTGGCGGCAGCTGCTGCACAGCGGCACCAGCAATGACACCTGGGCGCTGGAGGATGTGTCTGTCTACTCCGGTCTGCCATCCGCCCCGCCTGCTCCCCCTTTCATCATCACCAGCGCCAATTCCGCCACCGACATTGCGATCTCGTGGGCCGCTGCGGCCGGCGCCTCCACCTACCTGGTCGAGCGGAGCTTGAACGGCAGCACCTGGGATCAGATCGCCACCACCCCTGCCAGCCAGACCTATTTCACGGATTCAGGCCTGAGTCCCAGCACCTGGTATCAATACAGGATTCGTGCGTCAAATGCCGGCGGCATTTCATTGCCAAGCTCCACCTCGCTGGCGGCCACGTTCAGCCGCATGGCAGAGTGGCGGCTGCAGAACTATGGCACCACTGCGGCCACCGGTCCTGCCGCAAGCACGGCGGCAGGATCTGACGGCGTGGCCAACCTGGCCAAATTTGCCTTCAACATGCAGTCATCGGATCAGGCCGGGAATCTCCAGCCTGGAACAGGCACGCAGGGAATGCCCGTGACGGTGATGGATCCGGTGACCAAACGCCTTCGCGTTGAGTTCATCCGCCGCAAGTCATCCAGCAGCCCAGGCGTCTCCTACGTGGTGGAGTTTAGCAGCAACCTGCAAAATTTTGCGCCTGCGGGCGCGCCGGTCCGGATCGATTCCATCGACGCAAACCTGGAGCGCGTCGTTTGGGAGGATGCTGTCGGCCAGAGTGAATCACCCGCGCGCTATGCGCGGGTGAAGCTCGTCGAGAGTCCGTGATCCCTGATGCCATGGCCTGCTTTTTGAAGATCTGGGGTTTCCAAAATTGATTTCCTGAGGCCTGGGGCCAAAGAATCCAGGGGGCAGCGCTCATGGCGGCGACTTGGGCGGGAGCAGGCCTTTGAGCTTCTGAATGGCCTGCACCGCCTTCTCCACCTTGGTCGGCGGCTCCGGCTCGGGCTTCGGCTCCGGCTCCGGCTCTCGCAGCCAGACGAAGTAAACCAGTGTGCCGATCGCTCCAAGGGCCAGCGCGGCATAGAGGCTGCGCTTGATCATGACGCGAGTCCGCTCCGGCAGCTTTCTTCGTTGCGGCGGACCGGTCGTCTTTGACGAAGGAACGCACATGAGCGCCAGATAAATGACGAACTCAAGGGCATAGAAACAGAGC
>DASWXG010000689.1:0-4897 GCA_036405615.1 Prosthecobacter sp.
AGGAGGGTTACATCGTAGCATCCTCAAAAAGCGAACAAGACGGTGGTGGCAACCATGGGTGACGTCTCTTGTTCGCTTCGCTCTGGACGTTCAATCTCCGCCGTGCCACACCTTTGACGTTAGGCCGCTTCACGCATAACCAGCAGCAGCACAGCTTTTGAGATGTGGTGCAGCGAGTATCAGCTCGACGCATCATGCGACAGCATCATAGCTGTATTGGGTGAGCCTGACTCAGTCGGCAGCAGCTTGCCCTTGCTCCGTGGGGCGAGGGCCTGGGTGGTCATGCTTTTATCATGCAGACTGTGGGTGAGGCATCAAAAGACAGCCCCTGATGCTGTCCAAAGCCCATCGGATAGGGGCTCCAGAATGATTGTTTACCCTGTTTTGGGGCCTTTCTGTAAGCCCGTTAGGGGGTTCATTCACAGAAGCATACCCCAATAAAAACGGGTCTTCGGAGTGACCGAAGACCCGTTTTGTGGAGAGCTTTAGAAGCGCTCGGATCAACCCGCGATGGAGAACACCTCGCGGGCGTCGGCGATGCTGCCGGTGAGGGCTGCAGCGGCCACCATGACGGGGGACATGAGCACCGTACGGCCGGTGGTGGAACCCTGACGGCCTTTGAAATTACGGTTGCTGGAGGAGGCGCAGAGCTGGTCACCCACCAGTTTGTCCGGGTTCATGGCCAGGCACATGGAGCAGCCTGCACCACGCCATTCGAAACCGGCTTCGGAGAAGATTTTGTCCAGGCCTTCCTGGCGGGCCATGACATCCACGATCTGGGAGCCGGGCACAGCGATGGCCTTGACGTTTGGATTGACCTTCTTGCCCTTGATGAACTTGGCCACTTCGCGGAAGTCGCTGAGGCGGCCGTTGGTGCAGGAGCCGATGAAAGCCACGTCCACCTTGGTGCCTTTGATCGGCTGGCCAGCAGGCAGTTTCATGTACTCCAGAGCTTCCTGGATGGAAATGCGGGCAGGCTCGGTAGCGGCGCTTTCCGGGGTTGGTACGGTTTCCGTCACGGCGATGGCCTGGTCAGGGCTGACGCCCCAGGTCACTGTCGGAGGCACGTCTTCTGCGCGGATGTTCACCACATCATCATAGACCACATCGGCATCGGAGGCGACAGCGCGCCACTTGGCCACGGCAGCATCCCACTCTTCACCTTTCGGCGAGTAAGGACGGCCCTTGAGATATTCAAAAGTGGTTTCGTCCGGATTCACGTAACCGCAGCGGGCACCGCCTTCGATGGCCATGTTGCAGACGGTCATGCGCTCTTCCATGGTGAACCCGTCAAAGACGTTGCCACCGTATTCATAGGCAAAACCGACGCCACCACCTGCACCGAGCAGGCGAATGATGTGCAGCGCCACGTCCTTGGCGTACACCCCGGGGCGGAGCTTGCCTTCCACATTGATGCGGCGGACCTTCATCTTGCCCAGAGCCATGGTCTGGGTGGCCAGAATGTCACGCACCTGGGTGGTGCCGATGCCGAAAGCGATGGCACCAAAGGCACCGTGAGTGGCCGTGTGGGAGTCGCCGCAGGCGATGGTGGTGCCCGGCTGGGTGATGCCCTGCTCCGGCCCGACCACGTGAACGATGCCCTGCTTGCCGCTGGCAAGGCTGAAGTAGGTGACGCCGAACTCTTTGGCGTTCTTGTTCAGCTCCTGGATCATGGCCTCAGCGAGAGGATCGGCAAAAGGAGACACCTGGCTGTCCGTCGGCACGATGTGGTCCACCGTAGCGAAGGTGCGGTGCGGATACGCCACCTTCAGGCCCAGGTCGCGCAGCATGCCGAAAGCCTGGGGGCTGGTCACTTCATGCACCAGATGGGTGTCGATAAGAAGCTGCGTCTGTCCGTTCGCGAGAGTTCCGACGACGTGAGATTCCCAGACTTTTTCGAAGAGTGTTTTGCCCATGGTGTGTGAAGGATACGTTCCCGTCTGCCGGGTGGAGGCAAAGCGGGGGCGAACAGAATAACACGATTTTCCGCCCGTGCAATTCGGCGCAAAAAAATGTCAGCCTGCCCTCCGTCCCGCCACTGAGGGGGGCGGGATGGGAAAAAGCAAAAAAGAAACGCCCTCATCATCTGGGCGTCATTTTCACGCGGCAAGCTGGACCTGAGGTTGAAAAACCAACTCAAACGAACACTAAAATCTAACCATCCGCTTGCCATGACATTCAATGCCAATCCATCCCTGATATTCTTTGCCGTCCTTATCGCAGTCGCCCTGCTGAAGGTCTCCGCCGCCCGCGCCGAGGACATCTCACTCGCCTCCTGCCCGGTGCCGGTGCAGGAAACCATTCAGAAAAACCTGCACGGCGGCGTGCTGGACGAGGTCAAATTCATCTCGGTCGCAGGCCGGATCCTCTACGTGGCTGAGGTGGATCTGCCGGGAGGCCGGGACTTGAAAGTCCACGTCGGTCGCGACGGGGGCCTCATCAAAACCCGGGAGGAGATCACCCTGGCTGAAGTACCTGCCGCCGTGGTCACCGCCGCCCAAAAACTGGTGCCAGAGGGGGGCAAGATCGACGATGTGGATCGCGAGACTGCCAACGGCACCGTCACCTACCGGATCGAGATCGACCGTCCCCTGACCAGGGAGCTAAAATTACACTTCGCAGCCGATGGCACCGTGCTGAATCAGCGGGAAGATTCGTAACCGTGAAAACGGTCCCTGCCCCAACCCGCCACTTTTTCCGCCCATGAAACTCCTGCTCATTGAGGATTCTCAAAGGCTGCGGACCACGCTGGCCACGGCGCTGACCCGCCTCGGCCATGCCGTGGACGCCGCCGAGGACGGCGAGGAAGGCGAAACCCTGGCCTCCATGAGCAGCTACGACGTCATCGTGCTGGACCTCATGCTTCCCGGCCAGGACGGCATCACCCTGCTGAAAAAATGGCGTCAGGCGGGCAAGGATACGCCGGTGCTGCTGCTCACCGCCCTGGACGGCATCGAGGACCGCGTACGTGGTCTGTCCCAAGGGGCGGATGATTACCTGGTCAAACCCTTCGCGCTGGAAGAACTGGCCGCCCGGCTGGAAGTCCTCACCCGCCGCCGGCATGGAATGGCGGATTCTCGCAGCCAGATCGGTCCGCTGGAGATTGATTTCGCCGCCAAGACCGTCAAGCGCGGGGCTGAAGACATCCTTCTCACCGCCCGGGAATTTGCCTTGTTGGAGATCCTGGCCCGCCGTCCGGGCCAGGTCTTCAGCCGCGAGCAACTGGAGGCCCGTCTCTACAACGAAGAAACCAGCCCGCTGAGCAATGCCGTGGATGCCGCCGTCTATGCACTGCGCAAGAAGCTGTGCCCCGAAGGTGAACCGGCGCTGATCCAGACCCGGAGAGGACTCGGGTACGTCCTGCAAGTCTGACGCCTGAGCCCGAAAAAACACGCCCAGGCTACCCTACCGGCCACCATGTCTTCCATCCGCCGCCAGCTAACTGCCACGCTCTGCCTCGCCGCAGCCATCCTGCTTCCTGCGGGCGGGCTGGCGGTTTACTGGACAGCAGAAAATCTCCTCACCGACCAGTTCGACACCACCCTGACCGCCAAAGCCCAGGCATTGATCACCGCCGCTGAGATTGACGATGACGAATTCGAAATCGATTTCGATGTGCAGGCCTTTGCAGGTTTCGGCCAGCAAAGCAGTGAAGACTACTACCAGGTCCGGTTCGCCAACGGCGAGTCTTTGCAGCGCTCCCCTTCCCTGCAGCTAAGCGACTTGCCAGCCCAGCCGGCGGCCCTGCTGAGCCGGGGGCCGCACTTTGCGGACATCACCCTGCCGGACGGGCGGCCCGGACGGGCCATGTGGCAGACTTTTGTGCCTGCCGATGATGACAAAAAGGCCTATGGCACACTGACGCTGGCCGCAGCTAGCGAGAGCGTTTCGCTGAATCATACGTTAGGCATACTGGCCGGGGTGCTGCTGGTCACGGGCGGGGTTGGCCTTGTCGCCACGCTGCTTTTGCTCAGGCTCACTCTGCGGCACGGTCTGCGCCCGCTGGACGCCCTGGCAACCCGGGTTCAGGATCTGCGCCCGGACAAACCGGATCAAAGGATCGAAACCTCCCACCTGCCTGGCGAGCTGCAAACCGTGGCGGACAAGATCAACGACCTGCTCAGCCGCGTCCAGGCTTCGCTGGCGCGGGAGCGGCGTTTCAGCAGCCACGCGGCCCATGAAATGCGGACCCCGCTGGCTGAACTGAAAGCCATGACCGAACTGATGGTGCAATGGCCGGAAGAGAGCACTCCGGAACGGTGGAAAGAAACACTGACCATTGTGGATGAAATGGAGGCCCTGCTGGGCAAACTCTCTCTGCTGTCCCGCGCAGATTCCGGAGGTCAGAGTGTAATCCACGAACCTGTGGATCTGCAGCAGACGGTTGATGCCTGCGTGGAGAGATTTCAGCCTGCGGCAGAAGCCCGGGGCATCCACATCGAGCCGAGCGTTCACCCCGGCGGCCAGGCTTTCAAAACGGATCCCGTCCTGTTGCAGACCGTGCTGAACAACCTGCTCGGCAATGCCGTCAGCCATGCGCCCACCGGAGCCAGGATCCACGTGGAAGCCGCACCAGGTTATCTTTCGGTAACCAATCCGGCACCCGAACTCGCGCAGGAGGACGTGGGTTTTCTTTTTGACCGCTTCTGGCGCAAAAACACGGGTCGCCAAAATGGAGAACACTCGGGTCTGGGCCTTTCCATCGTGGCCGCTTGCAGCAGTCTCATGGGGGCACGGTGTGAAGCATCGCTTTCTCCGGCCAAGGCCCTGAAACTGGAAGTGAAGTGGAGCTAGAAACGCAGCAAAGGTTGAACAGTTCCCTTTAGCTCCGCTTGCTGGTTCCCAGAGTTTCCCTGGCGATCTGTTCCGTGAGAATCTTGGAGGCGCTGACTTCCAC
>DASWXG010000690.1:0-5016 GCA_036405615.1 Prosthecobacter sp.
CAGGAGTCCTTCCATGCCTTTGCACTTCTCGCTTTCACGCTTCTCATCATGCCGTTTCAAGATTTCGTTCAAGCGTTCGACATGATGCTTGGTGACTTCAAGGTGGGCCTTGAGCGCCTCCTTGAGATCCGGGGATGTGGCCGCTTTGATCACTCTCGGCAGCGCGCTTTTGATCTGCATCTCCGCACTGTGAAGATCTTGCAGTTCGTGGATGTAGAGATTTTGAAGAGTTTCAAGTTTCATACTTCGGTCTGGTATCTGGCTTGGGTTGGCATTGAGGACCGGCTTCACAGGTCCTCAAAAATCTTGTCCACTTCCTCACGGTTCTTGCCCAGACGCTGCTGGATGCGGCCATAGAGCTCATCTTCCTTGCCCTCGACATAGAGAAGGTCGTCATCGGTCAGCTCGGCATACTTTTGCTTCAGTTTGCCCTTGGCCTCGTTCCATGTGCCTTTGACCTTCAGCTTGGTGGACTCAGAACGGGCGGCGGCGGCAACATTGTCGCGTGCTTCGGTGGCGGCATCGCGGATCTCACGGACGGCTTCGCGGCTCTCTTTACGAACCTCTGCACGTTCGGTGCGGTCACAGGCGGCCAGTCCCAGCGCGAGGGCAAAAACGAGAAAAGTGGTTTTCATGGCTTTCTTCCTTGCTGCAAATCCAGCACCAACCCTGACGCATGACCGGGGCCATGCGGGTTAAAGCTTCCGCAGACATCCTCTTTGACGGGAGGAACAAGTCACCAGCCCGCCAATACTGCACATGGGGGCACAGACCATGCAGGACAGGAAGAAGGTCTGCCTCCAGGCAGACAAAAATCCCTAACACTCTTTTGGTTATGAACTCTGACAAACAACACCGTCCGGCATCCCGGCCAGACGGCAACGGTCTCGATGAAACGCAGCCCATTCCTCCCCATCTCCTTCCCCCGCAGGCAGATCCTGAAAGCCAGGGCATGCTGGAGAATCTGGTGAAAGTCACCCGTGATGGTGAACAGGGCTTTCAATATGCTGCCCAGCATGTGCACGACCGGGGGCTGCGAGACGAATTCCAAAAATTTGCCCGCGAGCGCCGCAGCATGATGGCCGAGCTGACTCCCTGGGTGAACATCTTCCAGGGCCGAATGGCAGAACAGTCCGGGACACCCGTGGCCGCCATCCATCGTACCTGGATGGGACTGCGAACCGTGCTCTCCGAGGAGCCGGACGACCAGTCCATTCTGGATGAAGTGGAGCGGGGGGAAGACGCTGCCGAGGCGGCCTACCTGCATGCCTTGCAAGATCCGTCTTTCCTCCCGCCACCCGCCCGCCAGGCGGTGCTGACGCTGGCGCAAAAGGTACAGCGGGCACATCAGCGGGTGCGCAGCCTGCGCGACAGCGGTGTGTACAAGCACGCTTCCCGCTAGGCTGACGTCGCTAAACACGGGCCATTGCCCGGCGCTCAGATGCCACGGCGCAGAGCGCTGGGCAAAATGCCCAGGCGGTCGCGATATTTCACCACGGTGCGGCGCGACATGCGGATCCCCCTCTCGCCCAGTTTGGCGGCAATCTCCTTGTCGTTGAGAGGCTGGGAACGGTCTTCTGCCGAGATGATCTCTTTCAAGGCCGCTTCAACGGCACGACCGCTCACCGCCTCGCCGCTGTAGGTGGCCATGCCGGAGGTGAAAAAGGAGCGGAGTTCAAACACGCCATGGGGCGTGTTGGCGTACTTGCCTGCCACGGTGCGGCTCACCGTGCTCTCATGCACACCTATGGCACCGGCGATGTCGGCCATCGTCATCGGTTTGAGATGAGACGGCCCCTGCTCAAAGAAGTCTTCCTGCCGCCCCACAATGTGCTCAGCCACCTTCTGGATGGTCTGCTGGCGCTGTTGAAGCATCTCGATGAAAAAGCGCCCGCGCTTGATGTGGTCACGGATAAAATCCCGCACATCCTTCTTGCCGCCGGACTCCGCCATCATGCTTTTGTAAAACTGGCTGATACGAAGAGAGGGGGTCACCTCCCGGTGCACCTGCACCACCCATTTGCCCTCCTGCTTTTCAATGGTCATTTCCGGCCGGACGTGGAAACCGATGACAGGCGCATCGTCAAAGTCCTTCGCGGGTCGCGGATTCAGAGCTGTGATGCGGTCTGCAGCGTCCTGGACATCTTCAGCCTCCACATCAAAATGCGCGGCGATCTCTTCAAACTTACGTCTGGAAAGCGCCACAAAACACTCTTCGAGGATGTGGTACTCCAGCGTCTTGGTGCGCTTTTCCCGCTCCAGCTGTACCATGAGGCACTGGCGCAGGTCCGATGCACCCAGACCGGGAGGGTCCAGGGTAAGCAACATCTCCTGGGCGAACTCCATTTCTTCTAGAGGGCGGCCTTCCTCCTCGGCAATTTCAGCCAGCGGCTTTTTCAGCCAGCCATAGTCATTGAGATGGCCCAGGAGCCGCAGAATGTCCTCTTTTTCCTCGTCATCAAATCGCATGCCCAGGAGCTGTCCCTCCACATGCTCCGCCAATGTCACCGGTTTGGTGAGGGACTCCATCAGGAACTGGCGCTTCTCCTCGTCATCAGGCGAACTGACACTTCGGCCAGGTGCCGGCCGCCATTCGTCATCCATCCGTGTCAGTTTGCTGATTTCCTCATCCCACGCCTCTTCCTGGGACTCTTCAGATTCTGTATCCAACGTGCTTTCAAGGCTGCCGTCCAGTTCCAGCACCGGATTTTGCTGCATCTCCTGGCGGACCAGCTGATCCAGTTCATGAGTCGGCGTTTGCAGCACGGTCAGCTTCTGTCTCAGCTCAAGGGACAGATGCTGGGAAAGCTCAGTATTTTGCAGGAGAGCAGGCGAGGACACAGGAGGAAGAAATAGAGACCCTGAAGCAGGTCCGAAGATTCAAAGCTTTTTCAATCGACCGCGGCAATCATGCAAGAAGCATGCCTGAATGCACAGCCCGCTACAAGCCGTTTCAGGGCATCTCCTCGCTCTTTTGGCGCTGTCGTTTGCAAAGCGCACTGGCGCAGGTTTGTGCATTTCGCACATTCGTCATTTCGCGCAGGTTGAGGGCACGCCTCGTGCAGCGATGGGCCCGTGCTGCCATGACCTTCAAACTCTCCTGCGAACTCGACTACACGGCCCAGTCCCCCCTTTCCTTCTTGCTGAACATCCGGGTGCAGGAAAACAGCTGCCAGCAGGTGGTGAGCGAGCAATTCAGCCTGGTGCCGCAAATGCCGCATGTGCAGCACCGTGATCCGGTGACGGGCAACCGTTTTGACCAGATCGACGCCCAGATGCCGGGCATCTATCACATCCGCTATGAGGCGACAGTGGAAAACAGCCCCGCCTTGCTGACCCGCGAGAATCTGGCCGAAACTCCCGTGCAAGACTTCAATCTGGATGTGCTTTCCTACCTTTATGCGAGCCGCTATTGCCAGTCAGACAGGCTGATCAATCTCGCTGCCCAGCAGTTTGCCGGCTGTGCCACTCCCTTGGAACGGGTGCAGGCCGTGTTGGAGTGGATACGGGAGCACATCTCGTATGTCAGCGGTTCTACCAACTCCAGCACTTCGGCCGTGGACACCCTGGTGGAACGGCGCGGGGTGTGCCGTGACTTTGCCCACCTGGGCATCGCCATGTGCCGTGCCATGAACATTCCGGCACGCTACTTCACAGGTTATGCCCACGATCTCAACCCGCCCGATTTTCACGCCTGCCTGGAGACCTGGATCGGCGGACGATGGCTGTTGTGGGACGCCACCGGCCTCGCCTCCCCGGACGCTATCGTGCGCATCGGCACCGGGCGGGATGCCGCCGAGGTATCTGTATGCACCTCCTTTGGCAGCTTAAAGCTGGAACGCCAGAATGTGGCCTGCCAGTCTGCCAATGAAGGTTACAGCAAACTGGATCCTGAACGGCTGACGCGAATGTTCGTCTCCCACGGATGATCTCCCAGAGCCACCTTCACCTGCGGCTGTCATGAGACGCTACCACATCGAACACCGGACCGTTTACCGGTACTCCGAGCCTGTGAAATTTGGGCTTCACCGCATAGTCTTGCGTCCCCGGGAAGGACACGATGTCACCGTCATCAAGCATTCTCTGACCGTGGTCCCTGAAGCCAGCTTCTTCTGGCTTACCGACCTGTTCGGCAACAGCATCGCCCTCGCGGAAATCGCCGGGGAGGCAGACCGGCTGGAAATCACCAGCAAGGTCATCATCGAACGGATTGAAGGACCTTCTGATGAAGCCCCCAAACGTATCAACCGGCCTTCCAGAGTCAGCCTGCCAGTCGCCTACCCGCAGATGGAGCTGGCTTCTGTCAAAGGTTACCTGGAGCCGGTGTATCCTGAAGACCAACCGGCGATTGGCAAATGGACCGCTTCTAAAATGGAGGCTGTGACACTGCTGACCGCGGCCGAAGCGGTGGCTCATCTCAACCGCTGTATCCATGGTGAAATCCGCTACCGCCGGCGCGAAGAGCGCGGAGTGCAGTCCCCTGCCAACACCCTTGCCTTTGCCACGGGCTCCTGCCGTGACATGGCCACCCTGCTCATGGAGTCCTGCCGATCTCTGGGGCTGGCCTCCCGTTTTGTCAGCGGTTATCTGGATGCTGCGGCTTCCGCAGCAGGCCGCGGCTCCACGCACGCATGGGTGGAAGTGTATTTTCCAGACAACGGCTGGTGCGGATTTGACCCAACCGTTGGCGAAGCAGTTTCCCCCAAGCATGTCACCCTTGCAGTCAGCGCACATCCGCGCGGGGTGATGCCCATCAGCGGTATTTATGAAGGCCCCGCCGGGTGCTATCTCGGCATGGAGGTCGGCATCACCATCTTGCAAAGCCTGGATGAGCCGGGCAGCAGCGCCCCTCCTGCCCTGAGCGCCCTTTCTTGAAACAAAAATCCCCCTCCGGCAGATGCCGGAGGGGGGACGCAGCCTGATTTAGGCCGAATAGCACTGAGCCTCACTAGACCTCCTCAATGAACTGGCGGATTCTCTCCTTGGTTTCGCCGGTGCGTTTTTGCAAACGGCCCA
>DASWXG010000691.1:0-22877 GCA_036405615.1 Prosthecobacter sp.
GACTGACCACCTGGGGCTGGCTGCGTACCAGCGTTCCATAGCTGACCACCATGCCTCCCAGAATCACGGCACTCAATGAAATGACGATGAGCAGTTCCATGGAACTGAAACCGCCACGTCGAGAATGCAGGGACTGGTAGATAGCCTTCATTTGGAGGCCGGCGGATGGCTGCCAAAAAGCATGCGGATAACAGACGCGGCGGGCGCTGCCGGTGCGTCCGGATCAGAAGACGAAGGTGCAGGTGCAGGTTCGCTGCGGGCAGGAGCCTGCTCACGGCGCTCCGGCACCGAGGCCTGCTCCCGCTCGGGCACGGGTCTGGCGGCAGGCCGTGAAGGCTGCGGTGGAGGCAAGGCCCTGCTGGGAGAAAATGCAGACACTGACGGCCGGCGGACAGTCCCCATGGCACGCTCCCCGGAGCTGTCACCGCCCAGGCCGGAGGGCATGCGATAGCGCACTGCGGGAGATCCATCCATCGGGATGACCAGCGTTTTGGGCGGCAGTCCCGTGGGTTTGTCTTCCAGCCACACCAGTTCCACCCCGGAAGGGGTGATGGATTTCACCTTCAGCTTCACCTGCTGGTCCGGAATCACCGGAGGAACCTCCATGCCGGTCTCCAGGCGCATGCCGCCCAGCATGACACGCATGCCGCGCGGGCCTGACACGCCACCGGTTACTGACATGCGCAAAAGCAGGTCGCGAACCTGCACTTCCTCAGTTCCGCCCACTTCATTTTCCTGCTCCTCAGTGATCGCCTGAAAAGGATTGTTCTCTTCCGGCTTGACCAGGTCTGGAGTCTTTTCTTCCGGCAAGATCAGCGTGTACTGGACCCGCTCATCCTCTTCCTCCCCTTCTTCCGGCGCCTGGGCGCGTGCCTGTCCGCTCCATGACAGCAGCAAGGCCAGCAACATCAAAGTATGTTTCATAGGCATGCGGGATCAGGCTTTCTTTTTGGTTTTGGCAGCGCTTTCACCTGCCAGATTGATCAGCGGTGTCTCCAGCGAGATATCTAGCCTCAGCTGGCGGGCGGAGCTGCCGCCGGTAAAGCGGCAGGCCTTGACCCGGGCCATGGGCAGACGCTTTTCCAGATCGCCCAGCCAGTTGAGCACCTTCGCATACTCGTCCTCGATCACCACCGTGGTCAGCACGGATTTGGGAATGAATTTGTTTTCGCGCGAAGCCTTGACCTCCGTCTTCCGGGATCTCACCAGGGTGATCCCCCGGTCGCGCAGGCTAAACTCGATGGTGCTTTCCACTTCCTGCTCGGTCTGGGCCTTGTCCACATAAGGCACCCATGCCTGGAGAAAACGGCGGAGTTCCTCCGTTTCCACCTTGGTGCGGGTCGTCAGGATCTCTGCGGCCTGACGGCTGCCCTCGGCGGTCGTCGCGTCCTGCTTGGCCATGGTGGCCGACTTCTTCATGGTGCCCACCTTCTTATGGACGATCTGGGCAAAGTACGTCATCGCACCGATGAACATCATCAGCACGACACAGGCCAGTTGTTTAGGGTTCATGGCAGTGAAAAAGGCAAAGGGTTACTGCTCCTGTCTGACGAGGGTGGACCGATATTCGACCACGTCCCCGGTCTTGCTCTGCTGCGGCGAGTAAGAGCGGTAGTTCAGCCGGGTGATGCTGCTCTCGATCAGCGCCACGTCGTTGGCAGTCCCCCCGTTGATGCGTAGAGAGAGGGACAGGTTGGACGGCACCTGGTCGCTGCGTTCGATGGTCAGGTCTGACATTCGCACTTCGGGCGGCATGGAGCGGGCAATGGCAACGCTGAGCGGCTGCACATTCCGGGCACCTTCCATCCACCTCGCCACTTCCTGGGCTTTGCCAGTCTCGGCATCCAGCGCCGTCTTCTCTTCCGTCAGCTTTTGGATGGCGGTCTCATGATCTTTTTTGACGTTCTCAGCAGCCACCTTTTCATCTTGGGCGCGCTTGTAAGCCAGCCAGTCATTGGTCATGAAATAGGTGCCACCGATCAGCGCCACATAAAAGGCCACCGGCACCAGCTTGAACGAGTTTGGAAGACGCTTCGAGGTATCCGTGCGGGGAGTCTTGAAGTCATGGCAGACGTAGTCAGACATAGGAGTCAAAAGGGCTGAAGTTAATGAAGGCCGACGACGCGCCAGAGCAGGTCTTCCTGGGTCAGGTCCTTGGTGCCCAGGCGTTCCAGGTGAACAAAAAGTTCCGAACGAAATTTGGCGTCCTGACCGTCGCTGATGAAATAAACCGGGCTTCCCTGGGAGACCTTCTGTACCAGGGGATTGAGAATCTGCAGCGTGGTTTCCACAGCATCCGGCCCCAGGCCGCTGCGGCAGCGCAGTTCTTTCCACTGCCCCTCCTGCTGCACCAGCACCGCGATGGACCCCTCACATGCCGAAATCAGAATGAAATCCGGCGGCACCGCCCCGCGCTGGCTGGCGTGCAGTTGGTGAACGGCATACTCGGTGAGGGCAAAAAGGCCGCAGCAGACCCGGCCCGGCCGGATGCCGATGGTCTTCAGCACATCCTCGGTCACCTTCACCATGCTCTCTTCACAGGCCAGCAGCAGGCTGGCTGAGCTTTCGGGATGATGGCAGATGGCATAGCGCTTGCCCCTGTCAAACTTGGGTCCGAGAACGGCGCGGGGATTCGTGCGCAGCAAATTCACGCTGTTGTCACCGCGCATCATGTTGTTCTCCAGGCTGACTATGAACCGGTTGTTCACCGAGACGACACACCAGCCTCCATCGGCCATGTTCCGCCATTCATCGGCCCGCTGCGGGGCGATGTCGGAAAACTCGCCCTCCATGACGCCGCCGTCTTCGAAACGGCCTTTTTTGCTGATGCCACGCCAGCTTGTCTGGTTGCGGCTGACATTCAGAAGCAGGGTCTTGCGCCCTTCAAAGCGCCGGATCCATGACACGCTGGCATCGTCCGCCTCCGGTTTGAAGGCGGCAAAGCTCAACACAGATTTGATTTCATCCAACAGCATAAACGGAAGTCAGGTTTTCTCGTGAGAGGTAGTCATAGACCTCATGGTCTGCGTACCCGGTCTTGCGCGTCTGGGAAGGCTTCCAGCCATCCTGCTGCCGCATTCCCAGGCATCTTTCGAAACTGATCATCCCGCGCGTGAAGCCGGCCTCCAGCTCCTGCTCGAGGTTCTTGAATTCACCGCGCCGGATCATGCCGCAGACCGAGTCATAAGGCAGCAGGAGTTCGTGAATGGGGAAACGTTTGCCGCGTGTTTCATCAAACAGCAGGCGCTGGCACAGGATGCCTCGGAAGCTGTCGGCAAACGACAGCATGGCGTTCTCCATACGGTCGCTTGGGATAAGCTTCAAATACCGCTGGACCGTTTGCGCTGCGCTGGAGGTGTGCAAGGTGGCCACCACCACGTGACCGGTTTCCGCCGCCTGAAGCGCAATCTCAGCCGTTTCACCATCGCGAATTTCCCCCACCAGAATGACATCCGGTGCCTGCCGCAAGGCGGCACGCAACGACTTGTTAAAGTCCAGTTCGTCCGTGCCGATTTCACGCTGGGAGACCAGCGAAGGGATACCGGGCGGATAGACAAATTCAATGGGGTCTTCAAAGGTCAGCACGTGTTCCTGACGGCGCTTGGCACGCTCCAGAATCATGGACGCAATGGTGGTGGACTTGCCAGAACCTGTGGCACCACAGACTAGAAAGAGACCGTTCTTGGCTTCCAGGAAAGCCTTGATAGCCGGAGGCGGAACCATCAGCTTGCTGAGATCAGGAATCGTCTCCGGCAGCAGACGCATGACCCAGCGCGGACGCCCGCGGGTGACCATGCGGTTCACACGATAGCGCCTGTTGCCCAGCGTCAGCGCATAGTCCACGCAACCTGCGGTGAATTCCAGCGGCCGTTCCGGCTGATAGACAAAGGAGTCATAGAACAGCTTGCCGTTCCGCTTGTAAGTCAGCGGCTCCCAGGGCGTGATGTAAAAGTCGCTGACCCCCGGATCTTTGGAAAGATGGAGCATGCGATAGCCCAGCTGGCTGCGTTCGTGGATATCTTCCATGTTGTCTTTGGATGGCTCTAAATGTTCAAGGCTTGCTGACGAAGCGTCCCCGCAAAGCGGCCTGCGCGGTGGCTCCCTCAAACACGAGAAACTGGTTGCCCTTCGCCACGCCTGCACCGGGGTCCAGAGTGGCCCAGCTCAGTTCCAGCGCGTATTCCACCCCATCTACCGTGATGGTGAAATCCGTGGTCGGGTTGCGCAGTTCCACAATGTCTGCACTTGCCAGCCGGTCCTCGCCGTTCTCCGTGCTTACAAGCCCAAGGTTGATATGGATGACGGCCGACTTGGCCGGGTCCGTGAGGTTCAGGTTGAGGCTCAGCGTCACACCATCCGCCTCGCTGTTGTAGAAAGTCTCTCCGTTCAGCATCAACAGCTGCCCGAGGTCAAAGTAGGTGTTGGGCGCTGCGGCATCGAACCCTTTAGGGGTGAAGGTCAGCACGTTTTCCACGCCGGTGTCCACCTGCTGGCCGTTGCCCATCTCGCGCTTGGTATTGCCGTGCTTGATGGTGGAACTCTCGTCTCCGTTCTGGACGCTTGTCACCAGATTGGGACCGCCCGTCGCATTGCCCCACGTCGCGGTTCCGTTACCGGAAAAGCCGGTAACCAGGCGGTAATAGTTGGCATTGGCCAGAAGACTCGTGATGAACAAGGTCGTGTCCGTCGCAAAGTTGCGCGCCTGCAGTTTGTCCGCCGAACCGACGCTGATAGGGCTCCCGTTGTAGGGAGTCCAAGCCCCGTTGTTTACTCTGTACTCCAGACGGGAGCCGTCTGAAGGCGCGCCATTGGGAGCCAGTGTGACGCCGTTCGGAAAAGCTCCATACGCAAAGGAGCCGCCAGGTGGATTGATCGAGGGTCTGGGCAGCTGGGTAGCCTTGGGATCGCCACTTCCACCGCCATCGCCGCCGCTGCCACCATTTCCACCGCCCTCTCCGCCATTGCCACCACCGCCGTCTCCGCCACCAGGGTCCGGTGGAACGGGTGCAGGTGCACTGGGATCAAAAGGTTTGGAAACGCCGTTGCCGCCCATGTCTCCGGGCTTCAAATAGCCGGACTTGCCAGCGACGGAATTTCCCCACACCCATCCCCTGTTCTTCTTGCCACTATCCCCTTCATTGTATTTCACGGCGGGCTTTGCCCGGGTGGCATCCGCAGCAGGGACATCTCCCGCACTGCTGTTATCCAGATAGAACTCGCTGACGGCGCTGCCGCCCCCGGTCGTCATTTCGAACCGGCGAGTCTGCGTATTCCACTTCGCCCGCGACAAATCAGGCGTTTGCGGAGCGGAAGTAATGCGAGCTTTGAGGCGAATGTCCACGAGCCGCCCGGATGCAGGCCCCGTGTGAGTCACCCAGTCCGCCTGAGGACGGCTGCGCTTCAGTTTGTTCAAGACATCTTGCGCACTGGTCAACCCTTTGATATCGCCACCATCGGCCTCGTAAACAGCCACCATCTGGTTCAAGGTGGCCACGTCTGATTCCAGCTTGGCATTCCTGACGGCCATAGGCTGCTTTCCCATCATGCTGAGAGCGATGGTGGAGAGAACTCCGATCATCGCGATCAACACCACAAGCTCCATGACAGAAAAGCCTAAGCGATGCAGCCGCCTGGCCGCAGGAGCATTGGCTGAAACTGAAAACACAGTGTCCATGTTCGTTATGGTAAATATTTAAATTCTACTAAATTTACAAACGAACGCAAACAGAAACAGGCCAATTTTTATATTTTCCATATTTAATTAGGATTTCTCAGCCTGTGATCCGCGATTCATATCGGCAGAAGTCGATATTTAGGGTTTCCAGAAAATATTCGCATCAGTGAGATAAATAATGTTTGAATGAATTTCCCAAATCCACTATATTTTTCATAACCACTTTGGAATCCATGCATACTTCGCGCCTCTTTTTGCTGTCCGCCGTTGTCGGGGTCTGCTGCTTTGTGCGGCCTGCGAGTGCTCAGATGGGCAACCCGGGATTCAATTTCTCCTCCAGTGTCTATGAAGCTGAAGCCCAGCCTCTGCGCGATGCACCGCCCCAGCAATATGACTTCTCCAATGCGGTGCTTTCAGATGTGCTGAGATTCCTGGCCACGGATGCAGGCATTTCCTTTTTCTCTCTGCCAAATGACAATCCCGAAGGCGCGCGGCAAATCACTTTCTCCATCCGCTCCAGCCCCTTCCGTGTGCTGGAAACGCTGTGCAAAGCCAATGGGCTGGCCATCATTCCAGACAACGGTATCTGGTACATCCGCCCGGCAGATGACAAAGAGCTGATCGGCAAATCCTACCAGATCCGTCACAACTCCCTGGAGCGTGTGGAACGGGTCAACTCTGGCGGCGGACTGAGCATGACACCGGTGGGGGGCTCAGGTGGCGGCGGTGGCGGTTCCTCCGCAGGCGGTTCTGGCGGCGGTGGCGGGGTCAACCTCCAGGGAAATCAGGAAACCTTTTCCGTACGTCGCAGTGAAATCATCAATGACATCCGCTCCCTGCTGAGCCTGCCTACTGAAGAACAGGAAATGGGCCAGGGCGCAGGTGCCTCAGGAGAAATTGGCATGGCCATGGGAGCTGCAGGTGATGCAACCAAGGCGATGAACTCCAATGAACTCAGCGCCTTCCGCAAACCCAAGGTCATCTGGAAATCAGACTCCAACACCCTGTATGTCGTAGCCACACGGCTGCAGCACATGTGGGTGGAAGGTTACCTGGAGGTGGCCGACAAGCCGCAGACACTCATCGCCATTGAAGTCAAATTCCTGGAAACCACCCGGGACCCCAAACGCGAGTTCGGCATTGACTGGACCGGCACCTTTGACACGGGCAATTTCCGTCAGGTGGAGCAGGTCACTGAAGAGATCGACGAGGACACCGGCCGCCGGACCGTCAACGTCGAGTACAACAATGTCCCCACCAACGGCGGTTACCGCGCAGATCTCTCCAACCTCCTTTCCCCGGCCAATCTGAATGCTGCCCGCGGCGGTCTGGCCTGGCCGGCACTGGGCATCCTGAGTTCTCAAGACATCAACGTCAAACTGCGTGCCATGCTGCGCGATGATGAAACACAGATGACGTCTTATCCCCGCATGGTCACCCTGAACAACAGTGAAGTTTCCTTCCGCAGCGTCGTCAACCAGCCGGTCCTGGACGGCACCGCCTCCGCCACGGTGGGTGCAGGTGCCACCACGACATCCTCGATTGCCTATCTGCCCATCGGTACGGTGCTGAACATCCTGCCCAAGCGGATGGAGAACAACAAAATCCTGCTGAACATGGCCGTCACAGTGTCCAGCATCATCAGCACAGAGGTCATCAACGGCAACCCCTACCCTGTCGCCTCCTCCCGCGTCTACAATGCTCCAGTGGAAGTGGACTCCGGCTACACGGTGGCCGTGGGCGGCCTGGATGAAGCACGCGAACGCGAGGGCAAGGCCGGCGTGCCTTTCCTGCAGACCATTCCCATCCTCGGCAAAGCCTTCAAATATGACAGCAAGAGCAAGAACCACAAAAACCTCATGCTCTTCATCACCCCGCAGATCATTGATGCCCGAGATGGCGGCCTGCCGCCGGAACCCCAGTCCGTAATCCCCCAGCGGCCTGGCAAACTGCTCCCCAAAATCCCCCAGGTGGATCCCAACACAGGTGCCCTGCGCGGAGGTCCCGATTCACTGCCGAATGCCGTTGCCTACCTCACCCGCGAGACAGACGTGCTTCATCACACCATTTATGAAGGCCGCATCACCCCCGATGAAAGCCGCAAGGTGAAGGAACTCAAAGTCGCCATCGACCAGATCAACGCCCAGTGCGAGGTAATGAAGCAGCAGTATCCCGGAGACTACGCCACCATCTACAGCCACCAGGACCAGTTGCGCGCACTGCTGGTGCGGAACCAGCAGATGGCCCGCCTGCTGTTCTCCAAGAAATACTTCTGATCCACTGTCCCATTAAAAAAACCCCGCCAGCATTGCGCAGGCGGGGTTTTTTGTTTGAAACCGACAGCTCCTTCTTAGCGGGAACGACGGCTCTCAATGGAGCGTCCACCACCACCGCCGGAAGGACGCGAAGCAGGGGCCGAGGCGCGAGGTGCCTGAGAAGAAGGCCTGAAGGACGCCGTCGTGGCACCGCGAGAAGGCCTCATGCTGGGAGCCGGGCGGGATTCAGCCCGGGGCAGCGAACGCACGGAAGGTACTGAACGCGAAGGCGAGGTGAAAGACCGGGAACCGCTTCCGCCACGGGAACGAGGAATCTCGCCGATGGTGGAACGTGAAGGGGTACGGGGTGCCGTCACCCGTGAAGAAACATCCGGTCTAGGCCTGGAAACACGATTGATGTAACGCTGGCTGGCCGAAGAACGGGAAGTGTAGTGGTGATGGTGGTGATCATCATGGTGGCGATGATAGTTCCGCCCATAGTAACGGCCGTACGGGTAGCCTCCCAGGCCGAAGAAGGAGACACCGGTGTAAGCAGGCGCATAGCCATAACCATAGTTGCCATAGCCGTATCCGTAATCTGGATAGTCGTCTACGTAGACGCTGCCCCCGACCGGGGTCGCAGTGTAGCCGCCGTAGCCATATTCATCGTAAGTCACGCAAGAGCTCAGGGCGGCGGCGCACAAAAGGGCCCCGGCCAGCGATAAAAGTTTGGTTTTCATAAGTTCAGGGGTTCAGACGCCTCAGCTGTGCAGCGTATTCAAAAAAGACTTTCCGCACGGTTTGGGCGAGATTTTCTGTCTCAGATTCTCCTTTGCAAAAGCCATGCCTTCATGTCTCATTCAAGCCCCAACTCTTATGAAACTGAATCTTCCGCTTCTTGCCGCCATCGCTTTCACGTTTGTCGGTCTGACCGGTTCAACCCCAGCCCAAGAGACCCCTGTGAGCGATACTAAGCCTGTGAAAGTTGTGATGGAAACCAACAAAGGGACCATCGAAATCGAACTCGACGCCGCCAAAGCCCCCGGCACCGTCGCCAATTTCGTCAAATATGTGAAAAAGGGCCACTATGACGGCCTGATTTTCCACCGTGTCATCCCGGGTTTCATGATCCAAGGCGGCGGCTTCACCGCTGACATGGACCAGAAGGAAACGGAAGCCCCCATCCAGAACGAAGCCAAAAACGGACTCAAAAACGTCCGCGGCAGCCTTGCCATGGCACGCACTCCAAATCCCCACAGTGCTTCCAGCCAGTTCTTCATCAACCTGAAGGACAACACCTTCCTGGACTATCCTGGCCAGGACGGCTGGGGCTACTGCGTCTTCGGCAAGGTGACCAAGGGTCTCGATGTCGTGGACCAGATCGCCGACGTGAAGACCACCTCCAAAGGCGGTCACCGCGATGTGCCAGCCGAAGCTGTGACCATCAAGAGCGCCAAAGTCAGCGAGTAATCGCCCGGCAATTCTGTTGGTTTTCTGTGATTTCTCCGGAACCGGCCTTCTTTTGAAGGCCGGTTTTTTTTATGCCGGCATGCAAACGGGGCATCTTCCGGTAAACAACCTTCACCCCTGGGCACGATGCAACATCATCTGAGGGAATGGTATGTCCCAGCCGTGGCGCGTGGCACTGGCCAGGGCGGCCCGCTGCAAAACACGGGTAAGATTCGGATAGTTGGAAGCCTGGCTGCCTGCAAAGGCGGCGACGATGATGAAATCCAGGGAGGAGTCCCCCGCCTTTTCGAATTCCACGACCAGGTTGACCAGTTCCTCCTCCCGCACGCTTTCCAACAACGTCTTGCGTACATCCTCTCGCAGTACCTCGGGGATGGCGGTCAGCGCATCAGCCTGATGCCGGTATCCCAGCCCAAGGGTGATGCTGCGGACAAATCCGCCCGAAAGGCAGGCGACATCCGCCTTCACAAAGTCCGCAATCGGCATCCAGCGTTTCAAACCTCCGCCATAAACCAGCTCGACACGGTCGGGTGTGATGTCAGTCACCTGGGCAAACAGTGTGCCGTTCAGCAGAATGTAGGACCGTTTGGAACACGGAAACCACGGTTCATCCAGCACGCTCGGCCGCGAGATCATTTTGGACAGTTCAGCCAGCGGCAGCCGCAGACCGGGACCTCCGATGGCAACATTGGTGAGCTGGGTGAACATGTGAATGCTGCCAACGCGCCAGGGAACCCCCTGGATGTAGACGCGCTCCCCTTCCCTCACCGAGCCGAGATTTAGCAGAAATTGCAGTTCTTCCAGGTGCTTGCCGATGCCAGACTTTGCCGTCATCAGCAGACCGCCGAGCGCCAGCAGCGCCAGACCGCCGAGAAGCCAGTCTCCGCGTGCATACAGCACCAGCAACGCCGCAATGATCGCCAGCAAAAGGCTGCCGCCTTCGTGCGCAACATCCAGCACTCGAGCCGAAAAACTGAGGCTCTGGTATTTTTTCACCGGCACCAGCTTCAGCGCGTAGTAGTAGGCCGCCCGGAGTCCGAACAGGACGACCAGGAACGCAATCAAGGCCAGAGCGATGTTGGCACCACGGGTGAAGACAAAGCGTTTCACCTGATGGCCAAGTTCCGACCAGAAGCTCGCCCCGGAAGCGTGCAGTTCATTCAGCTGGTGCTGCACCACGGCCTCCCGGCTGGTCACTTCATCCAGGCGGGTCTTCCAGCGCTTGCGCGTATCCCCCAGCTCGGTGCGCAAGCTCGCATCTCCGTTTTTAGAGGCCTTCAGTTCCGCCAAAAGGCGGTCCACTTCATCCAGGGAGCGCTGAGCCTGCAGCCGTTGATTGTCCAGGCTCACCAGTTCCTCCTGAAGGGCCCGCACTTCCCGGGGTCTTTTGGTCAGATCCCGAAGATCGCTGAAAACAGGTGTCAGCAACTGGCCGATCTCATCCTGCAGCTTGAGCGGGGCCTGCGTGGAAGGCGTGCTGCTAAAATCTTCCAGAGATTGCTGGCCTGTGACCAGAACGCTGAAATCACGCTCCACTTCCTGGCGGCGTTTTTCCAGACGCTGAATCTCATCCTGGATCTCCTGCTTGGCCGTCTCATTGGTTTCACTGCGCAGACGCTGGCGCTGTTCCTCCAGGCTTTTGCGAAGGCCGTCTCGCGTCGCCAAAAGCGAACTCAGCGTCTTTTTCTTGTCCGGCACCTCGGGTTCCACAGGGGCGGGAGGCGCAGGTGGTGGAGTGGCTGCGGGCGCAGCTGCCGGGGCTGCTTTGGCCTCGGGCGCAGACGCTTTCTCAGCAGCGGGTTGCGCGAAGAGCCCTCCATGAGCCAGCATCATACCAAGGCCGCCAGCCATCATCATCCTGAACAATTGCATGGTGACACTACACGGTCATTGCGGCCGATTTGCAAGTCAGGGGGAAGCGGTGTCCACGCTGGATTGCATTGCCCCGCAGCCCGGTCTCGCTAAAATCCCGCTGACCCTCCATGCCAGCTCCGCGCCGACCACGCCCGTCTCCCAACCGCAATCCGACGCCTCCACCGGCTGTTCCGCTAGGCCAGCTTGTACATGAGCATGAGGACAGGCTTCGTTCTCTCCCCGGCAAGCCGGACAAACAGACGCTGCGCAAACTCTGGCAGCAACTGGACACCCAGCATGGGCAGCGCCCGGACTACGTCTTGTGGAGACTTCTGCAAGACCGCGGTTTTCCGCCAGCGAAACGGCAGGATACGGCAGACCTGATGCTGCGCTGCCTGCGTTCCGACGTGAGCGCGCAGTGGACGGCTGTTCCCTTGCTGCCAGACCTGCTGGAGCAGACCTCTCTCCCCGCAAATAAAAGGGATGCCATTACCGCAGCCGCCCGTCAGCGGACAGTTCCAGGCAAACAGGCATTGAGCCCCTTGGCAAAAGCTCCCCATTCGTCCGCGTTGTTTCTCTGGATCGCCCGCAGTCTGACGGAATCCGAATCGCCGGGTCTGCTTGCAGACCTTGCAATGGCTCTCGGGAAAGCCCTGCCGGACTGGAAGCTGGGCAAGAGGCCGGATCTAAGCTTTTGGACAGCCGAATCGACCGCGTGGCCCGTGACGCAATCCTGGTTTGCACGCCAGCTCGCAGAATCCATTGTGCGAGTGGTCAAATGCCAGGTCGCAGGCGGGTTCCAGCTGCCCACGGCGGAACAGGCATCATGGCAACTGACGGCATGGATGCTGCTGAGGGACTCTCATACAGGCGGGCAGGGCCAGGGATCCACTCGTCAAAGAGAAACGGAGCTTTTGCTCGATGCAGCGGCTATCGTGCGTGCCACCGGAGATCACCCGCAGGCGGCCCGCCTAACCGCGCTGGCTCTGCATCTGGTGCCCGAGCGCATGTCGGACTCACTGCAACAGCGGTGCCGGGTCGCGGCATGGCATCTCATGGAGGCAGGTCTCGTCTCAAGCACCACGTCCCAGCCAGCCTTTGACGAACTCCCCTTCCCTGGTGAACCCGCGGCCAGCGAAGCAGGCAAAGCTGCTGCCCGGCAGTATCTGGACGAAGCAGACCCAGCGCAGCCCTTCCTGGTCAAAGAAGTCGCCGAAGCCCCGGAGTGGGCCGTGTTGCGGCAGGCGGGTTTGTCACTCCAACACCCTCTGGCAGCATTGTCCTGGATTGCCCGCAAGGCGCAGTCCTATGCATTGAAGAAGCAATGGGACCTGCTGAATGCGACCCTGCAACTGGCCATCCGTCATGGAAGGCTGACCACCTGGGGCCGTCTGCTCCCGCATCTGCCACCCACTGCCGATGCCCTGCTGCAATATGTGGCGACCATCCGGACGAGCCAGCGCCGCATGCCCTTTCTCCGCAATGCCCTCATTTGGAAAGATTGGACCCGGCATCTTCGCGCGGCCTGGGGCCGTCTTCCAGAAAGCGAAGCTGCTCTGGATGCCGAGCAGGCATTCCTTCTGCATGAGACCTTGCTGGATCGCGAAACCACCTTGCAGCGCTGCCTGCCCGCCAACCTGCGCCTGGAAAGCCTGCGCCACTGGCACAGCAGGCACCAGCCTTCCCGCCTTGTCCTGACCCTGGCAGACAGCCTCCGTGAATTTCAGCATCTGGAACACCAGCGGCAGATCGAACTGTGGTCCCTCGCCAGCGAGTGGAAAGAACGCGCTGCGCTGGCCAACCAGGTCTGGATCAGCCTGGTCTTGCGAGGCACACCGGACCAGGGCCGTTACAGTCTTATCATCCAAGGCCCCGCCGGACGGGTCATTGAACAGGAGCGCATCCGGATGCCTGCCCCGGGGGTTCCGACATCAAACTGGCAGCCGCTGTGGGAACGGATGGTTCAGATAACGGGCCAGATGGGAGCGGAAACGCCGGCGGTGGTTCTGGCGCTGGATGAACAGCTGGAGTCTGAAAGTTGGTTAGCCGGACTGCAAGCAGCAGGAATGACTTTGCCTGTTTATCTCATCCCCAGCTGGGAGTGGGCTTTCCGTGTCATGCGCGAACCGGCGGGAGCATCTCTGCCGGGAGAACGCTTCAAGGCAGATCAGGCTCCGGATTCAACGCCTCCTTCAGCCCCCCTTCCTGCGGGAACGGCCTTGCTAACGGTCGGCAACAAACCCGCCGACACTCGCACCCGCTGGAACCGGGCATCAACCGAAGACGCCGTATCTCCCCCGGTTCAAGTCCGCTCTCTGGCACTGGGGGCCTACGACTGCATCATCAGCCAGGGGGAAGTCTTGCGCGGAGAGTTCAAAGATGATCTCATCCGCCTGTGCCTGGCACAGTTCACCCGCCAGTTTGAAACCTGCGGACTGGGCCGTTTCGGCCTGCCCCAGACAGCCCCTCAACGGACAGACTAACTCATTTTGCGCCTGCGTCTTGCCAGGCCCCACATGGCACCTGCAACCAGCAGCAGCCAGCGCGAGGGCTCCGGCACAGCCACAACAATGGTCCCCGTCGTGTAGAGGGAAGAGACATCCCAGAAATAGCCCAGCGGGCTAAGGTCAGGCAGGTTGAGAAAGTTTCCGACTGGCGCAGTCAGGTTGCCGAAGGTGCCCGAAGGACTGCCGCTCAACCCGCTCCAGTCGATGATCTGCCAGGAGGTGCCCGGCACCCAGCCTGCAGAGTTTGCCGCATCAATCGGAATGCTCGTGGTCACATTCAGAACGGAACCGCCGCCCAGGGTGGCCCCGGCCTGGCTGGCCACAATCAGGCGGTCTGCGGTGATGGTACCGTTCAAACTGCCGCTGCCCTGGCCCGAAAAGAGATCGATGACCACCCGGCCACCAATCTGCACCGTGCCCAAGCCGGTCGTGGTGAGAAACAGAGTTTCCCCTGCCGTAGCACCAGAGTTGCCCACAGACACGATCCCATTGAGAACCACATTCTGGCCTGCGCCCGGGGAGATACGACCGTTACCGCTCAAAGTGCCTCCAGCGTTCACGGTCAGGCCACCGCTGCCTGTGGCACTGCCGCTGGTGTTGGATACCAGCAGGGTTCCGGCATTGACCGTCGTGCCACCGCTGTAAGTATTGCCAAAGGAAAGGGCCAGGGTGCCCGTGCCTTCTTTGACAATCGCGGCAGCATCTCTGACCTCCAACCCCAGAGTCGTGGTTCCACTGTTGATCGTAAAAGTGCGTGTGCCCGTGCCCAGACGCAGTTCCGGGGCAATTCCGCCAGGGGTCCCTGTCGTGATGGCGCTGCTGCCTGTCGCGGTCACATCGCCGAGCAGATACACCTCCGCCCCTGCATTGCCTCCGTTGAGAGTGATATTCCGTCCGTTCATCGTCAGGCCGCCCGAACCGATGGTCAGCGAGGTCTTCGGATTGCCCGCTCCGTTGTTGCCGCCAATCAAAATGCTCTGTCCGCTGAGCACCGCTGCATTGAACTGCCAGGCCGGCGGCGTAGCCCCTGCGCTGTTGATCGTCATGATGTTGCCTCCGGCCAGGGTCACCGTGCCCGTGACGATAAGATTCCCCACATTCCCTGAATTGCTGAAGCCGCCACTGTTCTGCGTATAATAAGCCAGTGTCTCGGTGGTGGTGAAAGGGGACAGCGTGCCGCCGGTCACGGTGATGCCCGTGCCATTGGCGACCTGCTCATTGGCACTGAGCGCCAGAGTGCCTCCGGTAGAGAGCACCAGCGGTCCTGCCACAGCATCCACGCCCGCCGAATGGTTCAGGTTCAAGGTTCCGCCGCTGACGGTAGTCGTTCCAGAATAGGTGTTCGCCACCGCACCTGTGAAGGTCAGAGTTCCGGTCCCGGTTTTGGTTAAACCGCCCGCACCAGCGATGCTGACTCCGACGTTCGTGGTGCCGCTGGCGATGTCGAAAGTGCGGGTGTCCGCCCCGAGGTTCAACTCCGGTTCCACATCTCCCACACCGATGACGGCAATGGTGCTGGCGCCGTTGCCGGTGAAGTTGCCGTTCAGATTGAGCTGGGTCCCTGCAGTGCCACGGCTGAGCGTGATGGTGCGCCCGGTCATGCTGATGCCGCCGGATCCGACCGTGAACTGTGTGCGCGGGTTGCCCGCGCCGTTGTTACCGCCTAACAAGAGGTCTGCTCCAGTCATCACCAGACTGCCCGCGCGAAAATGAGTGGGAGTGGCAGAGGAGAGGCTGTTCAAGGTGAACTGGTTCCCTCCAGAGAGGGTCAAAGCTCCCGTGATGGTCACCTGCCCCGTATTGCCGCTGAGGGTCAGGCCGCCGGAAGTCTGGGTATAGAAAGCCAGGGTCTCCGTGCGGTTCATCGGAGATACCGTTCCACCAGCCACGGTGATTCCGGACAGATCTGGGATCTGCTCATTCGCGTTCAAGGTCAGCGTGCCCCCTGTATTGACGACAATGTTTCCGCCCACCGCATTCACCCCGGCCGATTTGCCCAAGACGAGGGTGCCCGCATTCACGGTGGTGGTGCCTGTATAGGTATTGGCAAGGGCACCCGAAAGGGTCAGCGTTCCATTGCCACTCTTGGTGATGCCGGCCTGTGTAGAAGCCCCATTGGTGACGTCCACACCGATGTTCAGACTGGCGGTGGCAGCCACGTTGAACTCCCGGCTGACGGGGTCTGCGGTACCGCTGAGTTCCAACCGGGCCACACCGACCGTGCCACCAGCGGTATCCTCTGAAATAAAGGAAGCCGCCGTGCCCGTGACAGACACATTGCCATTCAGCACCAGCCTGCTGCCCGCCGCCCCCGAACCGCCTCGGCGCAGATTCAGGCGGGAAGCGTCCAAGGTCAGCCCGCCGCTCCCTACCGTGAGGGTCGAAAGCGTGCCCGAGTTCCCATAAAGCGTGAAGCTGTTGCCCGTACCCACCGTTCCACCTGCCACAGCCGACATGTTGCTGATGCTGAGGCTGCCAAAGCTGATCCGGGCGCCGCTGTTGCCCAGAAACAGCGTATTATCCGCGCCGCCTGTAAAACTGCCTGCACCCGTGATGTTCCAGACGGCACCACCTCCCGCATTGAATGTGCCGCCCGTAGCGGTGAGTCCGCCGATGGTTTCTGTCTGGCTGGAGGGCATGCCGGTATTGATGGCACTGCCATTGAACACGCTTCCCGCACCGCTCAGGGTCACAAGCGTAGAATCCCCAATCTGGTTGGCCTTGCCAAGAACCACTCTGGCTCCGCCGGAGATGTCCAAATTTCCCACGACTGCGTTGAAACCGGCGGCCTTGTCCAAGGTCAGCGTGCCTGCGGTCACAGATGTCAGGCCGGCATAGGTGTTGGAAGCACTGCCGTTTAAAGTGAGGTTGCCGGAACCCGTTTTGATGAGTCCGCCATTCCCGCTGATAAGACCGCCCGCAGTGAGGGCACCTGCCGCCGCATCAAACGTCCGGGTGGCATTCAAAATCAACGCCAGGTTCACCGTCTGCAGAACGGTCGAATTGTTGACGACATTTCCATCCAGTGTGATGCGGTTTCCGGACAAGGAAAACGCGCCTGCGCCTGAACTGAAAGTGATGCCTGCAATGCTGATGTCTGCTGCCAGATTGTTGACCGGCCCCGGACGGACTGTGCCAGCAAAGTTGAGCGAATCTCCAGCCGCAGGTGCGGCACCGCCCCAGTTGGCACCGGTGCTCCAGTTATTGTCAGCACCGCCTCCGGTCCAGGTCACTTCCAGAGCCGCTGAAAAACCGGGCAGCAAAACCAGAGCTGCAAGGCTGCGCAGTGTCCCGCAAAGGCGAAGGGGAAAAGTACTGGAGAAAATCATGGTGGGGGCCGGCAATTATACAGGCCCTCCGGACTTGCACCGTTCTTTTTTACCGATTCCACGCGGCTAAAGGAAGGCTTCACGCCTCCCTAAAGCCTGCCGATCTTTCCAAACTAATCGTTCACCACCGCTTCGCGGTTCTGAATGTAGACGCTGCGCACAGAAATGTAGGGGTCTACGGCGTTCTGTCGGGCTTCATCGTACAGCTCCAGTTGGGACGGCCAGGAACGCACATTGTTGACGGTGGAAGGGATCCAGGTCCAGCTGTCGTTGCTTCCCTTGAGGAAGAATCCCCAGTTCACCGGATTCAGCACGTAATCCCCGGCCATGCCCACACCGTCACGCATCGAGCTCGGTCCAAAGACAGGAAGCACCAAGTAGGGACCGTTGCCCAAGCCCCATTTGCCAAGGGTTTGGCCCGTGTCCTCCGCAGGCACGGAGGCCAGCGAGGGAATTTTGTCCGATTGCCGGATCAGGCCACCAAAGCCTGCAAAAGTGTTCACGCCAAACTTCTGAACTTCCTGCCCTGCGCGCTTCATTTTGCCCTGGAGGGTGCAGTTCACAAAGCGCACCGGAAACTTCACATTGTCAAAAAAGTTGTCCAGGCCCTGGCGCAGGGGTTTGGGAGCGACTGCCACATAGCCTTTGGAAACCGGCCGGAGCAGGAAGGTGTAGAGACCGTCATTGATCTTGAAGGTCACGCGATTCATACCCTCCAAAGGATCTGAAACCTGCGCAGCCGAGCCATAGTCATCCAGTTCATCCACGGCTTCTGTGCCGGGCTTGGCCTGCTGTACCGCAGCGGTCGACGGCGAGGTCGGCGTCCCTGATCCCTTCGTTTTGCTTGTCGCGCAACTGACCAGCTGGGCAGACGCCGCAACAGGGAGAACCAGACGCAGGAGGATGGATGAAAGCTTCATCGGTCAGGCTTTGGAAACGGATTGCTCTAGGGAACTGATCACGGCAGCGGCACCGCCTTTTTTGAAAGTGGCGTCGAGCTGGGTCCGGTAGTTGGCCACCATGCTCACGCCTTCAATCACCACATCTACGATGCGCCAGCCGCCCGCTTGCTCCAGGCGGTAAGTGACGCTGTAGCGGCTGCCTTTGTACACGAGGGTGGTGGGGACATCCACACGACCGCTCGCAGGTTCCGTGGCGGTCTGGTAGTTGATCACAGGTTTTTCGCCGGGCGTGAACCGGTTGCTGTAGGTGCGGATCACCAGGGTGGTGAAGAGCTGGGTCGCCTTTTGCTGCTGGGCTGCACTGAACTGCTTCCAGCCGACCCCGACAGCACGCCGGGTCATGGTTTCAAAGCTGATGTGTCTGGTGAGGGTAGGTCTCACACTTTCAATCAGGGCAGCCCGGCTGCTGACGCGGCTGGTAACCGCCAGGACATCTTCCACAGCAGTGTGGAGTTTTTGTTCCGCCTCGGCGGTGGCTGCCTGGGCAGAGTGACCGGCCAGGGTGGAAAGCAGCAGGGTGGTAGCCAGAAATGAACGTCGGTTCATGGGGGAGGGGCTTTTGCTTTTTCTTGTGTTTCTTCCGATACGCTACCGAATGCCATCTTCCCAATCAAGGATTCTAGATCGACGGCGGACTCGGTCATCGTGATTCTCTCACCGGGTTTCAGGTAGGTTTCCTCGGCACCCGGGGACAGCGAGACGTACTTGTCGCCGATCAGGCCCGTGGTCTTGACGGATGCCATGGAGTCCGCAGGCAGCTTCAAATCCGCCGTCAACCGCAAGGTTACGATGGCGGTGTACTCCGAAGGCTCCATGCGAATGGCCTCCACACGCCCGACTGGCACGCCGGCCACGACCACGTTGCTGCCGGTGTTCAGACCGCTGACACTGGTGAAACGTGCCTCCACATCGTAGGTGCTGCCGCCGATCAGCGATCCCGCTCCCAGTTTCACAGTCAGGTAGGCGACCGCTGCGAGGCCCAGGAGCACAAAGCTCCCCACGAGGAATTCCAGCTTGGTCTGTTTCATGTGTCATCCATTGGTATCGGTTTGCCGCTGCGAATGGCCGCAAGAGAAGTTTGCAACACCGCAGTATTGTCACGAAAGCCCGCCACCACAGGGTCGGCAGAGGCTGAAAATTCGGCCGGAGAGCCTTGGAAATGCATACGCCCCTGCTCCAGCAGGGCCACGCGGTCGCTCGCGATCAGTGCCTCCGGAACGTCATGCGTGACGATGACCGCCGTGAATCCAAACTGCCGCTGATAGCGGGCAATCATCAGAAACACAGCGTTTCTCCGCAGCGGATCCAGACCGGCGGTGGGTTCGTCAAACAGCACCAGTTCAGGCTGTGTCACAATGGCACGGGCCAGGGCCAGCCGCTTTTGCATGCCCCCTGAAAGCTCCGCCGGATACCGGTCACAAAACTTTTCCAGTTCAAGCTGGCGCAGAGCTTCCAGACTACGGTCGCGGATTTCGCGTGCACTTAGCTGCGTGGTCTGTTCCAGCGGCAGAGCCACATTTTCAAGAGCGCTCAGGGAATCAAACAGCGCATTGTTTTGAAACAGGAAGCTGCAGCGGCGGCGAAAATCCTGCAAGGCAGGCCGGTCATCCGTTTCCAGTTTCTTGCCATCAAACCAGATGCTGCCGGCATCTGCGCGCAGCACTCCTGCGAGGCATTTGAGGAAGACTGACTTCCCTGCACCGCTGCGGCCCAGCACCGTGACCACGCTGCCTCGCGGCACATCCAAGTCGGCCCCGGCAAGCACCTGCTGCGACTCAAAGTGTTTGCTGACGCCCTGCACGCGCAACAGCGGATTCCCTGAAAATGTGTCAGCCATGGCAGGAGTCATCAGACAAGGAAAGAGGTGATGACGTAGTCTGCGGCCAGCACGGTGATGCAGGACTGCACAACGGCGCGGGTGGTGGATGCGCTGACCGCACGCGCCCCGGTGGCATTGCGGCAGCGGTGGGCGTTGTAGCCATGATAGGCGCACAGCGCAATGGTGAGCAGGCCGAACACGGCCGCCTTTAAAAAACACTCCGTGACATCCTGCATACCGACGGCTCGTTCCACGGAGGACCAGTAAATGCCCGGCTGCAAGCCCAGCAGCCAGGTCCCCGACAGGCTGCCTCCCACGAGGCCGATGGTGACAAACAAAGCCGTCTGCAGAGGATAGACAAACAAGGCCGCCAGAAGGCGCGGCGAAATCAAATACCCCAGGCTGCTGACACCCATCGTCTCCAGGGCAGCCACCTGTTCAGTATTGCGCTGGATGCCCAGTTCGGCAGAGAGCGCAGAGCCCGCCTGGCCTACCAGCATCAGCGCAGCCAGCACTGGTCCCAGTTCACGAACCAGGCTCAGCGAAACCAGTGCCCCCAGCAGGCTTTCGGAGCCAAACCGGTTTAGCACGTAATATCCCTGGAGTCCCAAAACCAAGCCAGTAAACACCCCCACGATGAGGATGACCGGCAGACAGCGAACTCCCTGTTCAAACACCGCCCTCACAAACCGTCTGAAAAGATGCCGCGAGCCCAAGGCAGACTGGAACGACTTCAGCGTGAACAGCGTGAAATCCCCCAGCCCGCGAATCGTTGCCAGAGCATGAGATCCCAGAGCGCTTACCATGAGCCGACCACCGTCATCCACCTCAGAACAGGATGCAACGCCCAGATGATAACTTCCTAACGTTCTTCCCTGGCGACAATGACGAAGGGAGATGCCGCCCAATCTGATCGGAAAACAAAAAAACGCGGACACCATTCGGTGTCCGCGTCAAAGGTTCAGGCAGAACCGGAATTATTCGGCTGCAGCTTCAGCGGCCTTCTTGGTGGCGCGCTTCTTTTTTGGAGCAGCTTCTTCAGCAGCAGCGGCAGGTGCCTCGGCGGTCACCACTTCCACTTCGGCTTCAGCAGCCTGAGGAGCAGCAGGGACGAAAGCGTCCACCCACTCAATGAAAGCCATCGGAGCGGAGTCGCTGCGGCGCTGGCCCAGCTTGGTGATGCGGGTGTAGCCGCCCTGGCGCTCCTTGGAGGCCGTGGCGATTTCTTCGAACAGCTTCTTCACCGTGCCTGGCTGGCGCAGCTCAGAGATGGCGGTGCGGCGGGCGTGCAGGTCGCCGCGCTTGCCGAGGGTGACCATCTTTTCAGCCAGCGGACGCACTGCCTTGGCCTTGGCCAGGGTGGTGCGGATGCGGCGGTGCTCCACGAGGGCGCAGACGAGGTTGGCCAGCAGGGCCTTGCGGTGGGCGGCGTCGCGCTGGAGTTTGGGGACTTTTCTTCCGTGTTTCATGTCTTTTCTCTCTCTAGTCTAAGGTCAGGGATTATTCGTCGTCGTCACCATCGGGCAGATGGCTGTCAATCAGGCTGGCGAAACCGGCTGCATCAGCCTCGTCTTCGTCATCGGCGATCATGCTGCTGCGGGCGAGCAGCGAGCTGGCGCCGGAGGAAGGCTCAAGCAGCGAGGAGTCGAACTTCATGCCGAGAGACAGACCGAGCTCGGCCAGCTTCTCTTTGATTTCGGTGAGGGACTTCTTGCCGAAGTTGCGATAGCGCAGCATCTCGGCCTCGGTCTTCATGGCCAGCTGGCCGACGGAGGTGATGTTGGCGTTGTTGAGGCAGTTGGCGGCGCGGACCGAAAGCTCGATCTCGTTGACGCTCATGTTCAGAAGCTTGCGCAGCTCGCTGTTTTCCTCAGTCTGGGCTTCTGGCTTCTCTTCGAAAAGGATGGCGTTGTCGTCGTAGTTGACGAACACGTCCAGGTGATGACGCAGGATGGAGGCGGCCTGGAGGAGGGCGTCGCTCGGGGCGATACGGCCGTCGGTCCACACGTCCAGCACCAGCTTGTCATAGTCGGTGTTCTGGCCGACGCGGGTGTTTTCCACAGCATACTTCACGCGGGTGACGGGGCTGTAGATGGAGTCAATCGGGATCACACCGATGGGGGTGTCCGGGCGCTTGTTTTCTTCCCAGGTGGAGAAACCGCGGCCAACGCGCACTTCAAATTCGCACTCGAACTTGGTCTTGCGGTCCAGGGTGCAGATCACCAGGTCCTTGTTGATGACCTCATAGTGATTGTCTTCCTTGATGTCACCGGCGGTGACGACACCTTCCTTGTCCACATTGATGGACAGCAGGCGGGCTTCCTTGGTTTCGCTGTGGTGCTTGAAACGGACCTTCTTCAGGTTCAGAACGATCTGGACCACGTCCTCAAGCACGCCAGGCAGGGTGCTGAACTCATGCTCCGCACCGCGGATTTTCACCGACGTGATGGCGGCTCCTTCCAGGGAGGACAGCAAAACACGGCGCAGGGAGTTGCCGATCGTGTGACCGTAGCCCTTGTCAAAAGGCTCGGCGCTGAACTGGGCGTAGGTATCGGTGGCTGTGGCCTCGTTGCGGACGAGGCGATTCGGCATTTCGAATCGGGCTAGGCGGACGGACATGTGAGTAGTGGGATAAACCGGGTTACCTCCAGAGCGAGCGTCCGAGATTCTCAGAGAGAAAACAGACCTGGAGACCAACGGCGAATTGACAAGGCAGCTCGCAAGGGGCGTGGAGTATGAGCCGTCCCGGCCACTTTGCAAGGGGCTTTTTGGGCAGTTCTGCAACCCTTCTCCGCTACTCCAGCGCAGCCTGAACCGTGCGAATGGCCGCATCCGGCACACTGATCGCCAGCATGTTGGCCTGCATCTGGCGGCCAATCTTGCCGCCATCCGCCAGGATTTTGGCCACGGCTTCTCCCGTTGCCTGGGAAGTTTCCGTCCGGTACGCACAGTTGCGAGACAGCAGCATTTCCGCGTTCCCCTCCTCCTGCCCGGGCACTACATAGTC
>DASWXG010000692.1:0-2972 GCA_036405615.1 Prosthecobacter sp.
CACGCGCTCCGCCGGTCAGATGACCACCGAAATTTCGCGCATGACGGACGCCATTGTCCACCGGGGACCGGACGATGCAGGGGCCTGGGTGGACGCTGAAACCGGCATTGCCCTGGGGCACCGCCGACTTTCCATTCTGGACCTCTCCCCCCTCGGCCATCAGCCGATGGCCAGCGAAGGAGGCCGGTTCATCATCGTCTTCAACGGGGAGATCTACAACTTCCAGCAACTCCGTGCCGAACTGGAAACCAAAGGGCATCACTGGCGGGGGCATTCGGACACGGAGATCATGCTCGCCGCATTTCTGGAGTGGGGCGTTGATGAAGCCACCCGCCGGTTTAACGGCATGTTTGCCTTTGCTTTGTGGGACAGGCAGGAGCGGGCCCTGCATCTGGGCCGTGACCGCATGGGGGAAAAACCCCTCTATTATGGCTGGGTGAACGGCACCTTTGTCTTCGCTTCGGAATTGAAGGCGATCCGCCAGTTCCCAGGCTTCAGCCCCACCGTCAACCGGGACGCGCTCTGCAGCCAGCTCCGGTTCAATTACATCCCGGATCCCCAGTGCATTTACGAGGGGTTTCACAAGCTGCCGCCCGCTTCCCTGCTGAGCCTGAAGTCGCCTGCCGACCGGCCGGAGCCGCGGCTCTACTGGTCCATCCGGGAAGTCGTGGAACGGGGCCAGGACAATCCCTTCCAGGGCACCGATGCAGAAGCCATCGACACCTTTGAAAACCTCCTCAAAGAGGCGGTCGGCATGCGCATGATTGCGGATGTGCCGCTGGGGGCGTTCCTTTCCGGAGGCGTGGACTCTTCTCTCATCGTAGCCCTCATGCAGGCCCAGAGTTCCAGACCAGTACGAACGTTTACCATTGGGTTCGATGTCCCGGAGTACAATGAAGCGGGCTTCGCCAAAGATGTGGCCAGCCACCTGCGGACGGACCACACGGAGATGTATGTCACGGGAAAGGACGCGCTGGACACCATCCAGCTCATGCCGGCGCTCTACGACGAGCCCTTTTCAGACTACTCGCAGATCCCCACCTACCTGGTGTGCAAGATGGCACGCCAGCATGTCACCGTGGCTCTCAGCGGTGATGCGGGCGATGAGCTCTTTGGCGGCTATTCCCGCTACACCGTGGGACGCAAGCTCTGGAACCAGTTTGCCTGGATGCCTCCGGCTCTCAAGCGTGCCACCGCAGGCGCCATGACGCTGCTGTCGCCGCATACGCTCAATTCGCTAGGCCGTCTCGCCCGGCCCGTGCTGCCGCCCAAGCTCCACCACATTCCTTTTGGCGACAAGCTGCACAAGCTCGCCGAAGTAGTAGCGGCACCGGGCATGGAAACCTTGTACCTGACGCTGATGTCGCACTGGAAACAACCGGAGCAAATCGTCATCGGCGGCAAAGATCCGCAGACCAGCATCACCGACACCCAAAGCTGGCCGCGTGTGCGCGACTTCACCCACCGGATGATGCACCTGGACATGGAAACCTACCTGCCCGGAGACATCCTGGCCAAGGTGGACCGTGCGGCCATGGGAGTGAGCCTGGAAGGGCGCATTCCCCTGCTGGATACCAAACTGATTGAGTTCGCCTGGAGCGTCCCGCTGTCCATGAAAGTTCGCGACGGCAAGGGCAAGTGGCTCATGCGAGAGACCCTCTACCGCCACGTGCCCAAGCCCCTGATTGACCGCCCCAAACGCGGCTTTGGAGTGCCCCTAGAACACTGGCTGCGCGGTGAACTGAAAGAGTGGGCGAGCGATCTCCTCAATGAAAACCGCCTGAAACGCGAGGGCTTCTTTAATCCTGCGCCGATCCGCCGCAAGTGGCTGGAGCATCAGGCCGGCACCCGGAACTGGCATTTCTATCTGTGGGATGTGCTCATGTTCCAGGCCTGGCTTTCTGCGCAAAAATAGGTTTGGTGTTCTCCGTCAGACACCATGTCTCCGGCCCACACTTTTCCGACACCTGCCGGCAACCTCCCGGCCGGGGCCGCTGCGCCGAAGGATCCCCTGACCCACCGCTGGGTGGTCTGGGTCTGCGGAACCCTGCTCGGGCTGCTCGCCGCCGACGTGGTCATCGGCTCTTACAACGCCGGTATCTCTCCGTTGAAACCCTCTCTGTTCACGCTGGCAGCCGTGGCCGCCTGCCTGGGGTTTTCATGCCTGGCGGGGTTGAGGTTCGCTCCCGTGTCTTTGCTGGTGCTCGCGCTGCCTGCTGTGCGGCTGTTTGATGCGGCGCTTTTGTCCAGATCCGTCACCACTCTGCAGGGCCAGGCAGGGATGGATCATCTGCGGGTCATGCTGGTGTTGCTCGCGATCTTGGCGGTGCTCTCAACCGCACCGGGCATGAAGGCTGTGCGCTGGGCGGCCATCCTGGCCATCCTCATGACAGCCGGTTCTGAAGTGGCCGAGATGCTGGGCATCTTCCAGTTTTCCAGCATCAAGGGCCGGTTTGCAGGCTTCAACGGCCACCCCAATTTCCCGCCGGTCCTGCTTTGCGAAATGCTGGGCATCGCCTTCGCCCTATGCCGCAATTTCAAGTTTAACTGCGGACTCATTGCCGTCTCCTTTGTGGGTGTGGCCCTCACCTACGGACGCAGCGGCTTCGTGGTGTTGGCCCTCATGTCTGGTGTTTACATCCTGGTCAATGCCCGCAAGAACCTGCCCTTCCTCGCCCTGATGGCAGTCCTCGCCATCCCTGCGGCCGGCGTTGGTTTTGCGGTGCTTCAAAGCCGCACGGAGCAAGGCATCGTGAAGGACAAGAACACGGCCGACCGGCTGCAGGCCATCTATGAGCTGGACTTTGAAAAACTGAAGTCTCCTGAACGTGCCAAAGACCTGGCCGACGGGTGGGAAGCCGTGATGGAGAAACCGCTGTTAGGCCACGGCACTGGCGTCTCCGGCGTACTTTGGGCTCCGCACAACGAGTATGTTTCAATATGGCTGGAACTCGGCATTCCGGGCCTTTTTC
>DASWXG010000693.1:0-13906 GCA_036405615.1 Prosthecobacter sp.
CGGCGGGCAAAAGGTAGCCACACTCTCCGCGCGAGATTTCCACCAGATCACCGGACGTGCCGGACGACGCGGTTATGATGACATCGGCTTCGTTGTCGCTCAGGCACCGGAGCACATCATTGAAAATGCCAAGATGGAAGCCAAGGCGGCGGGCGATCCCAAGAAGCTTCGCAAGATGGTGAAGAAGAAGGCTCCGGAAGGGTTCGTAGGCTGGAATGAAGACACCTTCAAGAAATTGCAAACCGCCGCGCCCGAGCCGCTCACTTCGCGGTTCCAGGTCAGCCACGGCATGCTGCTGCAGGTGCTCAGCCGCAAAGACGACGGCTGCGCCGCCATGCAAAAACTCATCGCCGACAGCCACGAATCCGCTGCGGCCAAAAAACAGCATCGCCAGCGGGCCAAACAGCTCTTTCGCGCCCTGGTCGAGCGCAAGATCATCACCATCCTGCCCCCGTGCGAACGCGCTCAACCTAACCAAAAGCTTCGTCTGAATGTAGAGCTTCAGGATGACTTCTCGCTCAATCACACCCTGTCGCTCTATCTCATCGATACCCTCGCGCTTATCGATCCCAATTCACCCACCTATGCGGCAGACATGCTGACGCTGTGCGAGTCCATTTTGGAAAATCCCGATCTCATCCTCCGCCGCCAGCTCAGCAAGGTGAAGGACGAGGCCATGGCTGCCATGAAGGAAGAAGGTGTTCCTTACGAAGAGCGCATCGCCCGACTGGAGGAGCTGGAATATCCCAAACCCTGCCGGGATTTCATTTACAGCACTTTCAATGAGTTCTCCGCGCTGCATCCCTGGGTAGGCCAGGAAAACATCCGCCCGAAAAGCATCGTACGGGAGATGTTTGAAAACTTCCGCAGTTTCACCGACTACATTCAGGACTACGAACTGCACCGCACCGAGGGCGTGCTGCTGCGCCACCTGTCGAGCGTGCATAAAGTGCTGGCCCAGACGGTTCCGGAAAACTTCAAAAACGAGGCCGTCCAGGAAATGGAAGCCTGGCTGGCCGGCGTGCTGCGCGGCACCGACTCCAGCCTGCTGGATGAATGGGAGCGCCTGCGCAATCCCGACTGGAAACCCGACGAGCCCGAGCCGGAAACCGAGCAGGCTCCGGACATCACCCGCAACCGTCGCGAGTTCATCGCCCTCATCCGCACGGAGATCTTCCGCTTCCTGCGCGGCCTGGTCATTGAAGATTACACCCTCGCCGCCAAGGCCCTGCCGCCGCAACCCGGCAGCCCCTGGACCGCCGAAGCCCTGGCCGCCACCATGGACCCGTACTATGCGGATCACGACCGTCTCCTGCTCGATAACGAAGCCCGCAACGGGCGCTACACCTTTGTCGAACCGCAGGAAGACAACCGCACCTGGAAAGTATCCCAAGTCCTCGTGGACCTCGAAGGCCTCAACGACTGGCAGGCCATCTTCACTGTGGATCTCCTCACCTCCCGCGAAGAAGGCAAACCCACCCTTGTGATCACCAGCCTGGGTCCGGTAGTCTAGAGGGCAGTTATGGATAAGAAGGCAGTGACAAACTCAGATTCAGCTCCAACGAAAAGTGCCCCTTTGCGTCGTGGTTGTCTCATACCCGTCATCATTCTTTGGCTACTGGCCATAGCCCCTGGGTATGTCGGCTGGTTAAAGGTCAAAGCTTACCGGACACAAACGATTCTGGCCAGCGATGCCAGCGAGATCCAAGCCCTTCTCCGAAGCTGGGCCACAAAGCACGGCGAACATTTGCCCGATAGCGGACTGGATTCCCCAGCGACCGCCAATCAAGTTTTCCGTCGTCTGTTTCAGGATGGCATCGCAACGTCTGAAACCTGCTTCGGTGGCCACGACAGCCCTTATGTGCCTGACAACCACATTGGCGTGGCCCCAGACTATGCCCAGGCCGTGGCCAGGGGTGAAAACCACTGGATGTTGGTCGCCGGACAAAAGCTCCCCCATCGCCCCGGCTCGGCACCCATCCCCCTCTTTTTCGAAAACGCCCTCGCCCCAACCTGGCCTCCCATCTGGCAGGAAACATGGCTCCCGAATTCCAACCGAGGCCGCACGCTTGATGGAAAAATCATCGTTACCTACACCGATGGCAGTGTGCATTGGGTCAAACTGGTCAAGACCCCACAAGGCCTGACGCTTCCAGAATCCGCCTACCCCGCCGAATGGAAGATTCATCCGCCGAGGATTCTGGACGTGGAGGATTGAGCACCCGCAGAGTGGAGAGCAGCCGGTTGATCTGATTTACGACCCAATGAGAGCCCTCATTCACCGCAAGAGCCCAGTGACGAGGCCGTAGGTTTGGAGTGCCTGCGCACGCCATTTCTCTTTGTCGCCGATGAACACGCCCTCGCCATCAACACCTGAAAATGATGTCTCCCGCCGCCGCTTCCTCAAAGGCACCGCCACAGCCGCAGTGAGCGCTGGTTTCTTCACCGGTGAGGCAAAGCAGGCCACCGGTGCCGAGACAGTGATACGGAAGAATCCTGTCGCAGAAGAGAATGCAAAGCCCGGCTCCTTTGACTGGCAGCTGACTCGCGTCCGCCCAGACCGCTCGCAGGGGTATCGCTCCGCGCTCATCGAAGGTTATGCCTCGAAGCAATCGGTGAAAACTGGTGAAGCCATTGATCTGTGCGTAAGTACGAAACCTTCAGCCCGATTCAAGATCGAAGTCTTCCGCACCGGCTACTATGGTGGCCGTGGAGCGCGGCTCATGACGGAAATTGGCCCCTTTCAAGGCAAGGAGCAACCGGTGCCCGTTCCGGCACCCGAGACGAGGCTCGTCGAATGTGCCTGGGAAAAAACCACCACGCTCACCATTCCCAAAGACTGGATCAGCGGTGTCTATCTCTGCCGTCTCACGACTCTGCCGGAGGGAGAAAACCAGCCCTACTGGCAGAACTACATCGTCTTCATCGTCACCGACGACCGGCCCGCCGACATCCTGTTCCAGTGCAGTGACAACACCTGGCAAGCTTACAACCGGTGGCCTTTCGACACCTCGCTCTACACCCACCCCAAAGACGTCCAAGGCCCTTGGGCACACGTCAGCTTTGACCGGCCGTATGCACGTTACGGGCAGATCTACGACAATCCCCAGTCCTACGGCAGCGGCGAATGGCTCTGCTTTGAGTACCCCATGGCCTACTGGCTTGAGCAGCAGGGCTACGACGTGACCTACTGCTCGAACAGCGACCTCCTCACCCCGGATCGTGGACTGAAGTGCAAGGCCTTTCTGAGCGTCGGCCATGACGAATACTGGGACATCCGCCAGTATGACAGCGTCACAAAGCTGAGAGACGAAGGGGTGAACCTCCTCTTTTTCTCCGGCAACTCCGTCTGCTGGGTCACACCATTTTCTCCAAGTGCAGCCGGCGTTCCCAACCGGAAGATATTTCGCGGAGGCCCCTATGGAGGCGAGCATTCTCATGCGGTGGAACGGCACGCCACCTCCGGCCCTTACCCGCACCGAGGTCCCGACGAAGGCTACCTCATGGGTGCTCGCAATGTCAGGCCCGTCAACGGTGGCGGAGACTGGACCTGTGTGAATCCCGGGCACTGGGTTTTCGAAGGCACCGGCATGAAAAAAGGCGACTCCATCCCGGGCCTCATCGGCTGGGAATATCACGGCGACCCGCCAGCGGACCTGGCCGGGCTGGAGGTGCTCGCCGGAGGAACCGCGTGGCAAAACGGCGACGTGCCCCAGCAATGGACCGCCACCCTCTATCCCGGCCCCAAAGGAAACTTTGTTTTCAATGCCGCCACCATCTGGTGGGCTTTGGGCATGAGCACCCCGCCCGGCACCATGCCCGTCTGGAGCCACTTTTCCCGGCCGCACGGGACCGACGAACGAGTGCAAAGGATCACCCGAAATCTCATCGAGAAAGCTCTGGCGTCCTGACACGGGCTTTTCATGGGCTCAAACCCAAAAAAATGGAACCAAAATTCTTGGATGTGGAAGACGTGAATTGGAGCGGAGGAAAATTTTAGGCTGGATTCTCAACCAATCCGGCCCTTCGAAGGCGGCTTTAGCCTGACTTTCTCGCAAAACATCTTGCCCGCCGCTAAGATTTTGGTTATTTATGGCGTTGTGGGATCCAGATTCCGATTCGTTCGCGAATCCTGAGCAATCTTCTGTTGTTCTGATCCCTCATTTCTTTTGTCGCATGATTTGTCTGAGCCTTTCCTCGTTTGCCCCGCATGACCGGGTGAAGGGAATCTCGTCCATGCTTCAGACGACAGTTTCCACGATCAACCATGTTTGAGATGATCTGTGGAGTGATACATCAATTTTCATGGGGTTCATCGCGCCCTGTGAGAGCCCGAATCCACCTGGAGGTCCGCCATTAGCAATCCATTCAATAATCTGAACGCCGGTCAGTACGGTGCCCGTCAACCCAATGCCAATACTCCCCCTGCGCAGCCTGCAGCAGGAACGGGTGCTGGCACCCCAGCCCCCACGCCTGCCCCCCGTCCGCCGATGGGAGGTTACCAGCCCCGCCCCGCCGGAGGCCCCCCTTTCAACCGCGGCCCGAACCGCGGCCCTGATCGCCGTAACAATGGCCGCTATGCCGACCAGACTCGTGTCAACGAACGTATCCGCGCGCTGAAAGTGCGCGTGGTGGACGGCATCACCAACCAGCAGCTGGGCGTGCTGCCCACGCAGCAGGCGTTGCGCATGGCCCGTGAACGCGGCCTGGATCTGGTGGAAGTGGCATCCAGCGCCGAGCCGCCGGTGTGCAAAATCGTGGATTACGGCAAGTACAAGTACATCCAGGAGAAGCACAAGAAAGAGGCTCACAAGCACCAGAAGGGCGGCAAGGTGAAGGAACTTAAGTTCCGCATCGGCATCGACCCTCATGACTACCTGATCAAGATCGTCCACGCTGAAGACTTCCTCGCAGAAGGCCACAAGGTCCGCATCCAGCTGCAGTTCCGCGGTCGCCAGATGGCGCACCAGGAACTGGGACATGCCCTGGCCGCCAAGATCAAAACCGATCTCATCAACATGGGACACGCCGACCAGGAGCCCAAAATGGCCGGCCGTAACATCAACATGCAGATGAGCCCGCTGCCCGAGCGCCAGCGCCAGCGCAAGTTCAAGACCCACCTCAAAGGGGTCACCGAACACAAGGATATTGAGCATCATGGCGAACATGATCCTCGTGAAGACAAGCATGATGAGCACGAAGAGCATCATGACGACCACCACGACGATCACGGCACGCCTGCCAAAAGCTGAGGTGGCTTCTGATCTGAATTAAGCGATGATTTTGGCCGTGGTCGTGAGACCACGGCCAAATTGTTTCCGGCCCCTGCCCCTTGCACCTCCCTGTTTGTTCCCCGCATGCCCCGACTCCTGCTTTTTGACATTGATGGTACCCTCCTCGACACCGCAGGAGCTGGTGGAGCTTCACTTTTGGATGCCGTGGAAGAAGTGCTCGGAGTGAGCCGCCATACCTTGCCGCCGCTGGATCTGGCAGGTGCCACGGACGGCGGCGTTTTCAGGGGGTTGTTCACCCAGGCTGGCCACGAAATGCAGCCCCTTTTGGTTCAGCGCTACCTGGATTGCTACCTGCGGCGGCTGGAGGAACGGCTTGGTCATGACTCCTTTGCTGGCAAAACTTTGCCCGGCATTCTCTCCCTTCTGCCAGCCCTGGCCCAATCGGGGCGGGCGGATCTCGGCTTGCTCACCGGAAATGTCCGCGCCGGGGCGGACATCAAACTGAAGAGATTCGACCTTCACGCATTCTTCCTGGACGGTGCCTTTGGTGATGATGCCGAGGATCGCAACCATCTCGGCCCCGTGGCCGTCCAGCGCGTCTCGTCCGCCACCGGCCGCCAGTACCTGCCTGAGGAAATCGTGGTCATTGGAGACACGCCCAAGGACATTGCCTGCGCCCGTGCCATTGGGGCGCGCTGCCTCGCCGTTGGCACGGGTGTGTTTAAGGCCGATGCCCTGGCCCAGCATTCGCCCTGGCAATGCCTGGAGAGTCTGGCTGATACCGGCCACGTTCATGATCTTCTGCTTTCATGAGTTCTTTGGATGAAGCCTTTCTGCGCCAGGAATGCGAGGCCACCGGCCTGCCCTGGCGAGTCCGGGTCGTGGAAGAAACCGCCTCCACCAGTGACGACCTTCGGACGGCCGCCGCCCGGGGGGAAGCTCCCGGGCAGGTGCTCTTTGCCGAAACCCAGACGGCAGGGCGCGGACGCAGGGACAACCGCTGGATCACGCCACCCGGCCAGGATATCATGTTCTCCCTCCTGCTGCGCCCAGAGGCCCCCCTGCCGCTCTGGCCCCGCCTGACCACGCTGGCGGCCCTGGCCATCTGCAAAGCCGTTGAAGAGGAACTGCCGCTGGCCCCGCAGATCAAATGGCCTAACGATCTGTTTCTCAACAGCCGTAAGTTCAGCGGCCTCCTGGCCGAAGCCGTCAGCGGCCCCCAGGGGCCTGTCCTGGTACTCGGCATCGGTATCAATGTGAACAGCCGGTCCTTCCCTCCCGAGCTTGAGCCCACAGCCACCTCTCTCCTGCGGGCCCTGCCTGAAAACGTGCTCGTCAAAGAACTCGACCGCACCCGTCTCGCTGCCCAACTGTTGAGGGAACTGCACCTTCAGTTCTCCAGGGTGGACCAGGGCTTCGCAGAAGCTGTGGATGAGGTGAGAGAACGCAGCTGGCTGCTAGGGCGTCAGATCCGGGCCTTGGCAGATGGGATTGAAGTTTATGGACGCGCCACAGACCTCACAGCCGAAGGTCATTTGATGCTCACTTTGCACGACGGAAGCCTGCGCACGCTCACCAGCGCCGAAGGCGTCAGGCAGGTGATCACTGTAGGATGATGGAAAGACGCTGTGCGTCTTTACTTGCATCCTGCACGACCGTCGAAAAAATACGCCATGCCCCGGATCCCGTGTCTTCTGTTCTGCCTTGGAGTTCTTTATGGCCTCACTGCCTGCAGCAGCGGTCCCCAGCCCGGGAAGCCCACCGCTGACGTGCCCAACTCCGCCTTGGACAGTCAGGAGAGCATCGCCCAGGCATCCAGATCGCGCACGGTTCACCGCGCAGGTACGGCCGGGTTTGAAGTCCTTGGAGATGGCAAAGAGGCGTTTATGGCACGCCTGGCCATGGTGGAGGCAGCCCAAAAGACACTCGATTTCCAGTACTTCATCTGGTCGGATGATGTTGTGGGCACCATTTTTGCCGCGCGGCTTCTAGCCGCTGCAGACCGGGGAGTCAAAATCCGCCTCCTCCTGGATGTAACGCACGGTGCGCAAAAAGAAGTGAGGTCAGCAGAACTGGCCGCCCACCCCAACATTGAAGTGGCCCTCTTCAATCCGATGTCGGAGATGCGGGGCATCTTCGCGGGAAATCTCCTGCCGCTCATCGGTGAAGTGGACCGCATGCAGAGCCGCATGCATAACAAAATGCTCATTGCGGACAATACCCTGGCCGTAGGCGGGGGCCGCAACCTGGGAGATGGCTATTACGGCATCCATCCCAAGCACAACATGCGGGACCTCGACTTCATCGCCACAGGGCCCGTGGTGCAAGCCGCCACCAAGTCCTTTGACATCTACTGGAACTCCCCCCTCACCCGGCATGGTGACAGGGCCAAGCTCACCCGCAAGGATCACGACAAGCTCGCCCGCATGCGCCGGGACATTGACCGCAAAAAACACCGCCTTGCGCACAAGCAAAACAGCCCCTTCCCAGTCAGCCTCACCCGGACCGAGTCTTTGAAGATCTTGAGCAAACTCACAAGTCAGATGATCTGGGCCAATTATGTATTCATCTCCGACCCGCCCGAACGCATGCTGCTGCGGGGACGGACGCCCTCCCCGGTGTGGCACACGCTGGAAGACACCATTGAAAACGCACGGAAGGAGGTGGTCATCCACGCAGCCTATCTCATTCCTCAGGAGGGGACTCTGGCATTGTTTCATAACATCTCCAATCGCGGGGTTTCCATGAAACTGCTGACCAATTCCTTCGCCTCTATTGACGGCGTGCTGGCCATGACCGGCATCGCCAAACGCAGGGGAGACATCCTGGACAGCGGCGCAACACTTCACGAACTGAACGCTTATGCCGCTGTGCGGAAGGACTACGTGCACGCCAAAAACGCCAAACTGCTGGGGATGCACTCCAAAGGAGTGGTGGTGGATGACCGCATCTCCTTCATCAGTTCCTACAACATGGATCCCCGGTCCAAATACATCAACACAGAGACCGGAGTTATCATCAACAGCCCCGCCTTCGCCCGAAGATTAAAATCCTACCTGCAGGAAGATTTTAAACCCGAGAACTCCTGGGCCGTCATGCGCGATGAGAAGGGCCGCTTCACCTGGACGGCCGAGGTCCCGGGACAGCCCGTCATCCGGCATCACAAAGACCCGGATGTCCCCCTAACCAAAAAGGTAAAATTCTGGCTGCTGACCCACCTGCCCCTGGAGAACCTTTTGTAGCCTTGCCAGGGGTCAGGCCAGCAGGCCTTTCACCACATGGCCGTGGACATCGGTGAGGCGGTAGCGGCGCCCCTGAAACTTGTAAGTCAGCCGCTCGTGATCAATGCCCAGGAGGTGCAGCAAGGTAGCGTGAAAGTCATGAATGTGCACGCCGTCCCTCGCCACGTTGTAGCCAAATTCATCGGTTTCGCCATGCACGCAGCCAGCCCTCACACCACCACCTGCCATCCAGGCTGTGAAGCAGCGCGGATGATGGTCCCTTCCGAAGTTGGTGCTGATCTTTCCCTGGCAGTAATTCGTCCGGCCAAACTCGCCTCCCCAAACAACAAGTGTATCATCCAGCAGGCCGCGTTGTTTCAGATCTTTGACCAGCGCTGCTGAAGCCTGGTCGGTCTCTTTCGCCAGCTTCGGCAGCGCCCCCGGCAGGCCGCCGTGGTGATCCCAGTCCTGATGATAGAGCTGGATGAACCGCACCCCGCGCTCCGCCAGCCGTCGTGCCTGCAAGCAGTTGGCGGCAAAGGTTCCAGGCGTCTTCACATCCTCGCCATACATGTCCAGCACATGCTCAGGTTCATTTGAAAGGTCCGTCGCTTCCGGGATGCTGCTCTGCATCCGGTAGGCCATTTCGTAGTGGTCAATGCGGTTGCTGATCTCAGAGTCAGGCGTTCCTTCCAGTTGATAGAGATGAAGCTCCTTCAGCCTGTCCAGCATCAGGCGCCGGCTCTCATGGCTGACTCCCTCCGGATTTCCCAGATACAGCACCGGGTCCTTGGCTGCCCGGAAAAGCACGCCCTGATGCTTCGTTGGCAAAAAGCCGCTACCCCACAGGTGCGCCCCCAGAGGCTGCCCCCCCTTGCCCTTGGTAATCAGCACGGTGAAAGAGGGCAGATTTTCATTCAGGGAACCAAGACCATAACTCAACCAAGCCCCCATGCTCGGCCGGCCCGCGATCTGCGATCCCGTCTGAAAAAAGGTCACCCCGGGGCCGTGGTTGATGCTCTCCGTAAACATGGACCTCACCACGCAGATGTCATCTGCAATGCTGGCTGTGTGCGGCAGCAGCTCGCTATACCATCCTCCAGCCCTGCCGTGCTGGGCGAACTTGAAGGGTGACCCCACCATTGGGATCGAGCTCTGGTTGCCGGACATGCCGGTCAGCCGCTGTCCCCCGCGCACGCTATCCGGCAGTTGCTCCCCATGCCGCCGGTTCAGCAGCGGTTTATGATCAAAAAGATCCAGGTGCGAAGGCCCGCCAGACATGAACAGATAAATGATGCGTTTGGCCTTCGGCAGCATATGCGGTGCGCCCAGCACACCGGCATCTGCCCCGCGCGTCTGCTCTCCGGCCAGCATTTCGGCCAGCGCCACACCGCCCAGTCCCATGCCAAAACGGTTCAGCAAAGTGCGGCGGTTCATCCAGGGTGAAAAGGAAGTGTTCATCGTTTCACAACAGCAGCATCGTGGTTTAACAGAGCTTGCATCAGCACCGTCGCAGCAGCAGCCTCAGGAGCAGCAATGGACGTCAGCCTCTCCGCCAGCCCGCTTTTCAAGAAAGCTTCTGCCTCGGCCGGATGAGACCGGTAGTAGTCCAGCTGTTCAGCATGCAGGCGGGCACAGATCTCTGCTTCCCCCGCATCAGGCAGACGGCTGAGACAGTGCAGAAAGGCACCCCGTATCATTGCATCCACCTTGCCACCATGCTGCCGGTGCAGCGTCTGGCCGAGCACGCGGGCAGCCTCCACATACTGGGTGCCATTCAGCAAAATCAGGGCCTGCAAGGGACTGTCCGTCCGCTCCCTCTTGGCAGCGCAGACTGCCCGACGCGGCGCATCAAAGGCCACCATGGCTGGCGGAGGGCTGGTGCGCCGCCAGGTGGTATACAGACTGCGGCGATAGACACCACCGTCTTTGGAAGCCTCTGCCGGCTTGAAAGCCTCCGCCATCTCATACGGATTCACAGGAGGTCCGCCCACCTGCGATTTCAACAGGCCCGCACTGGCCAGGGCATTGTCACGGATCATCTCTGCGGGCAGCCGGAACCGGGGACCTCGCGCCAGCCATTGGTTGTCCGGGTCATCGGCCATGGTGGCAGCATCCGCCACACTGCGCTGCTGGTACACATCGCTGCTCACAATCTCGCGAATCAGCCCCTTCACATCCCAGCCAGACTCGATGAGCCGCAGCGCCAGGTAGTCCAGCAGCTCCGGATACAACGGCTTCTCTCCCTGGCTGCCAAAGTCCTCGCTCGTCTTTACCAGCCCGCGACCAAACAAACTTTGCCAAATACGGTTTACCGTCACTCTTGCAGTCAGCGGGTGTTCCGGTGCCGTCAGCCAGCGGGCCAGCCCCAGTCTGTTGCGCGGCTGATTTGCAGGAAACTCAGACAGAAAGGCAGGCGTCACCGGCGGGGCTTCCTCGCCACGTTTGTCATATTCCCCCCGCTGCAAAACATAGGCTTTCCTGGCCTGGGGCAGTTCCTGCATGACCATGATTTCTTTGAGACCTGCCTGAAAAACCATCAGGTCTGCCCGCGCGGCTTGCAGCCTGGATAGCGCAGGCTCATCCACCGCAGCAAATGGCCGCGACACATCCCTGGCAAAGACCCGCAAATCATCCACGAGCCCGCCTTTGAAACCACGGTCACGAAACCGCTCGCCCAGGCTGATGTGATCCCCGCCGCCGCCCGTGATATCCCGAGTCAGATGATCCCGGATGACATCCACCTCACACATCCGTCCGTTGACATAAAGCCGCATCCCCTCTGCACGCCCGCTGCCATCATGCGTCACCACCACATGCGTCCACTCGGCCACAGGCAGGGTTTCCCTGGCCCGGATGGAGGCCGCATCGCCCGGCCAGAAATGGATCAACGACCATTTCAAACGTCCATCCTCAATCAGCAATTCATAGCCCCGGCTGGCTGCATCCGTCCAGGCCCGGGAGCGATGCAGCACCACCGCCCGTTCCTTGACGTCCGGAGTCTTCATCCACAGGGAAAGGCTGAACGGCTCATAGCGGTGAAAGTTTCCCACCGGTGTGTCCACCGCATCATCCCCGGTGAACTTCACCGCCTGCCCCAAACGGCCTGGCACCAGTTTGTTATCCCCTTTGAGGACAGCCGCAGTCCCGGCCTTCTTCCCTTGATCCGTCTTGGCAGGCGCATCCGGCTCAGGATGCAGCGCATCCTCCAGCTTGTTTTGCTTCAACGCATCGAAGGTGTAGTGGGCGATCTGCCCCTCCAGCGAAGCCAGCACACCCGCATTGATCTCCAGGGCCTTCAAAGGGACCCGAAGAGACGGGACTTCCGCTTCCAAAGCCTCCACCTCTTGCTCCAGCGCCATCCTCTGTTTCTTCTGCCCGTCATTCATCAGCGGCAACGCAGGGGTAGGTGCAGACTCTGTGAAATAGGAGTACAGACCCGCCTCATCAATGTTCTGAAGGAAAGCCGAGAGGCCATAATATTCCGTCTGCTTGATGGGGTCGTACTTGTGGTCATGACAGCGCGAGCATTCAAAAGTCAGCCCCAGGAAGGCTGTTGCAAAGGTCTGCACGCGGTCCGCCACATATTCGATGCGGTATTCTTCTTCGACCGATCCGCCCTCTGATTCCTGCTGGTGCAGGCGGTTGAAAGCCGTCGCTAAAATTTGTTCGTCTGTTGCCCCAGGCAGCAGATCACCCGCCACCTGCCAGGTGATGAACTGGTCAAACGCCAGGTTCTCATTGAAAGCCTGGATAACCCAGTCGCGCCAGGGCCAGACCTCTCTCGGGCGGTCCACTTGAAACCCATAGCTGTCTGCATATCTGGCGACATCCAGCCAGTCCACCGCCATGCGCTCGCCATAGGCCGGAGAGGCGAGGAATCCCTCCACCAGCATTGCATAGGCTTTTCCAGAAATGAAAGCCTCTCCCTGCTCCGCCGCTTTTGCCGCCAGTTCGGCCGAGGGCGGCAACCCGGTGATGTCGAAGCTCAACCGCCTCAGGAGAGTCGTCGCATCCGCCTGCGGCTGCAGAGCCAGTCCCCGATGTTTCAAACCCGCCGCCACCAGGCTGTCGATCGGTGTCCGCTTCCCTTCACTTTGGGCAAGTTGCCGCCATTCGGCCATCCTCTTTCTGTCGGGCGCAATGAAACTCCAGTGCTTCTGATACTCCGCCCCCTCGCTCACCCACTGCTTCAGCTTTGCGATTTCATCTGCCGTCAGCCGGCCCAGCTTGGATTCCGGTGGCGGCATCACATCATCAGCATCCTCGGACAGCACGCGCTGGATGATCAGGCTCTTCATTGCATTTCCGGGCACGATGTGTCCGTCTCTCACCGCAGCCTCCCGTTCGTCCAAGCGCAGATCAGCCTCACGTGTTTTGGGGTCAAAGCCGTGACAGTGAAAACACTTGTCCGAGAGGATGGGGCGGATGTCCCGGTTAAACTCCATCTTCTCCGCGCAAACCGGCCCTGCCGCCAGGCAGCCCAGGGCGGAGGCGACCGCAAAGCGGTGGAAAAAGGAGAAAACACGCATGCCTCATCATACGCGAAGCGCCCATGTCACATTGAAACAAAGATGTGTCTTATCATGACATCGCTATCGCTTATCCAGCCATATACAAGGCTCTTGAAACAACTTAATTCATGTCTGATTCTCTGTCTTCATCATGGCATCCAGGCCTCAATACCTCAACTACACCACCCCCGTGGGCGTGCCGCTGGCGCAGGTAGCCCGGTCAGGCTGGTCGGCCTTCCTCATCCATGAAAGCGGCTACCGCCCCAGTCTCGCCAACTGGAACCATCCGGGCGTGGACAGTCCTTTCTGGCGGTTTTATCACAACCGCACCCCTGGCTGTCATGTGCTGCACCAAGGCACTGTCCTGCCACTGGCTCCGGACACCTGTCTCCTCATCCCAGCCAATACGCTTTTTGACTGCTGCGGCCCGACGCCGGCCGATCACCTCTGGATTCACTTCACTGTCGGTCGCCTGGCAGGAGCGTCCCCCTCCACTCCCGTCATCCTTCCTCTGGACAGTCTTTTGTCACCTCTTGCGGAAGCGGTAATCCGCAGCCACACCTCAGCGCCTGGGGAAAAGCGCGACCACCAGCTGTATCATCAGGCGGCTGCCCTGCTTCACGCGAGCTTCGCTGCCCTGGAGCCGCCGCCCTCCGCCCGGCTGCCAGAACGTTTGTTAGACATTCTCACCCTCATCCAGAAGGCGCCGCACTCCCGCCTGTCCAATGCCTTTCTGGCTGACCGCGCCGGCATGAGCCTCGAAGGTTTCATCCGGACCTTCCGCCAGCATACAGGCCAGACCCCTGCCTCCTATGTCACAGCCACCCGCCTGCGGCTGGCCGGTGAGGCCCTGGTCCTTACAGACAAGACCATTGACCAGATCGCTGTCGAACACGGCTTTCCCAACCGTCACTATTTCACCCGCATCTTTGCCCGC
>DASWXG010000694.1:0-2205 GCA_036405615.1 Prosthecobacter sp.
TTTCTTCCCTCAGAATGTAACTGGGGTGGTAGGTCACCATGGTGGGCAGCCCCTGAACCGGGTAAAACTGGCCGCGCAGACGGCTGACAGGACCGCTGATGCCCAGGCCTTCGGCGGCTGTTTTTCCGAGCGCGACCAGCACTTTGGGACGGATGATGGATATCTCCGTCAGCACGTAGGGCAGACAGCTGCGCATCTCCGCCGGGGTCGGCGGACGGTTGGAACTGCCCTGGTTTTCAATGGCAGGGCGAAATTTGCAGATGTTGCTGATGTAAACCTGGCTGCGATCCAAGCCCATGGCCTTGATGATGCCGGTGAGCTTCTGGCCGGCAGGCCCCACAAAAGGCTCCTGCTGGCGTTCCTCTTCGGAACCCGGGGCTTCGCCAATGAACATGATGTCCGCATCCGGACTGCCCACGGCAAAAACCATAGTCTGCCGCAGAGTGCCGAGTGCGCGGGCTTCGGGGGAATGCTCGGCAATCCCGGCCAGTGCGGCCAGCTTCTCGGCTTTGGTGGACCCCGGAACCTGGATCAACCCCTGCCCGCCTTCGTTTCCTGCCTCAGCTTCTGCGGAAGGGCGGGCGGGTTGCGGTTGGGGCTGAGATTGCGGAGCACGGAAGATGGGTTCGGCCACTGGAGGCACGGGCACCGGCGGCGCAGGCCGTGCCGCTGGTGATGGCGGTGGCGGTGGCGTGCGTTCTGTGGGAACTGGGGCCGCAAGGGTCTGGCGAAACATGGCGGCGGCTTCCTGGCCGGAAAAGTCGGAACGGCCTGCGCCTGAACCTGCGCTTTCACTTCGCACTGCTGGGCGGGACGACGGAGGTGCCGCGCGACCAGCAGCCGGGGTGCGTTTTCCGGGCAGCCTGTCCAGCACGCCGGGGCGCAGGGTGACATGCGTTTGTCCTGCCCCCTGGCGTTGCTCCAGGTATTGTTTCAGCAGTCCGGCAGCAGCTTGTTTGGACATGGGGAAAAGAGGATGGAAACAGAAATGAAAAATGCAGGGAGCCCCGGAGGAAACGGCCTGTCCGGTCAGGCCTTTTTCCGCCCGGCCTTCGACTCAGTGCCTGCCAGGATGCGGCTGATGTTAGACCGGTGCCGCACGATGACCAGCACCATGATGAGAACCCCGAAGCCGAGCATGACGAAATCCCACTGACCCTGACGGACCATCACAGCCGCCATGGTGGCCACCACGCCAACACCCGCCATCATGGAGGCGAGAGATACATACCGGGTAGTAAAGAATAACAGCAGCCACACGGCCAGACCGCCCAGCATGGCCAGAGGGGCGATGCCCAGCAGCACGCCCGCAGTTGTCGCCACACCTTTGCCGCCTTTGAAGCCCAGCCAGAAGGTAAACATGTGCCCGAGCACGGCCGCCAGACCCGCGATGACAGCCCCCGCCGAGACGATTTCCAGCCCGGCCCCTTGCTGGGCGAGGGTGTAGCCGGCAAACCAGGCAGGGAGCCAGCCTTTCAGGGCATCCAGAATGAACACGGGAATGCCGACACCTTTGCCCAGCACACGGATGACATTGGTCGCGCCAATGTTACCGCTGCCGTGCTGGCGGATATCGATGCCCTTGAGCTTGCCTGCCCAATACCCAAACGGCAGGGAGCCGCTGAGATAGCCGCCTGCCGCTGAAATCAAAAGTGCCACTGCCGGATTCATTCGTTCGAGGCGTCTATGTATCCAGAGACTGGCCCGCTGCGCCAAGGGAAAAGTCACCGGGCCGCGCTTTGACAGGTACAGCCCCTTTTTATGAGGCCGGTGTGCCGAAGGCTGTCTGCTTGGGCGGGCAGCTTTTTTCCACCCCCATTCCATTTTTCTGCTCAAAATTGGTATTTTAGCGCGATTCTCTAGGCCGTTTTTTCGGTCCTCATCCTTTCACCCATGCTCCGAACCGTCTTCACCACCTTCCTTTTTGCCGTCGCGGTTTCTCACGCGGCGGACACTCCCCCTCTGAAAGCCTTGCTGGTGGCGGGCGGCTGCTGCCATGACTATGCCAAGCAGCACGAGATCCTGAGCAAGGGCATCCAGTCCCGCGCCAATGTGCAGGTGGATGTGGTCTGGACAGATGACAAGTCCACAAATCCTCCCCTACCCCTCTACGACAACCCGGACTGGGCGAAGGGTTACGACATCATCATCCATGACGAGTGCGCTGCCGGGCTGAAGGATCTCGGGGCCATCAAACGCATTCTC
>DASWXG010000695.1:0-6867 GCA_036405615.1 Prosthecobacter sp.
GAAGGCCCAGGCGGAAGTGGCCGTGATGTGCTGCGGGTGAAAGTCCGACAGCTCTCCCATGCAGATGCCGAGAAGAAACTGAAGCCCGCCGCCGCACAGCATCTGCATGGCCCCGCCAAGCAGCGCCGACTCAGGCCGGGATGCGTGGCGGGCATAGATGGAGCCCAACGCCCAGCAGATGTTCGCCGTCACCAGCACGGTGGCGGCCACGGGATCAACCATGCGTTGCCCCAGCGAACCTTTTCCCAAGATGATCACCACCACCCCGGCCATGCCAATGGCCAGCCCGGCCACCACGAGGCGGGAAGGCCGCTGCCCGCGCGGGCGCAGCCAGTCCACAAGGATGATCCACAACGGCACCGAGGCGACAATGAGCGCAGCAATGCCCGTGGGTACCGTCTGCTGGGCCCAACAGATACCACCGTTGCCAACCATCAAAAGCAACGCTCCGGTGATAAGCGCGCTGCGCCAGTGAACTGCCGCAGGTGCGGGAACGCCACGCAGACGCATGACCCCATAAAGAATGCCGCCGGAGATCATAAAACGTGCGCCCGCCATCAGCAGAGGCGGGATGGAATCAATGGCCAGCCGCATGCCGAGGTAGGTGGATCCCCAGACGATGTAAACGGCGGCAAAGGCCGCTATCACCAGCCCCAGTGCGGGGCGCGGTTTGACGGCGGAAGTTTGCTCAGTTCCGTTTTCGGAAGAACAAAGGGACAGGGTGCTGCTGCTCATGGAAAGGATCCGGGCATCGCAGCGGCAAGAAAAAACCCACCGCCCGAAGTCCGGGGTGGGTTGGGGTGTGCTTTGAAAAAAAGAAAGACCACACTTCTCAACCCACCTGGCGTGGCCAGGCCGCTTCAACGGCCCAGACCATGCCGCCACGCTTCGCCGGGGACGGGGCGATGGCGTGAACGGAGATGTGTCGGAGAGAGGTCATCAGATGACCGGCGTGGATAAACCCATGGTTAGGCCCTGTCAAGAAACGGATTGGCGAATCCCCTCCAGGCCGAGCGGCTTCACTTTCCGTGCCGGGTCCGTTTCGCCTCCTGCTTCACAAACAGCGGCTCCAGATTCTGGCGGATCCAGGCAAAGGCCGCCTCCAGCCCTTCTTTCTGATAAATGACGCCGATGTCTGCCTCCACCTTCGTGGGATTGCCCAGGCAGTTCAAAAACTGGTTGCAGGTGAAGCGCGTCTTCATCTCGGCATCCACCCGGTCATGCGCCTTCAGGATGAGGCTCCGCACATACAGTTCCAGCACGGCATCCCCCACCCAGGCGTCTTTGCGGAGGCGGTCAAGAAGGTCAGACTGGGTGGGTGCAGGCATGGTCGTGGAAGGGCGTGATCCTGCCGGAACTTTCCCAATGAGCAACAGCGGACCGCAAGATTGCGCCGGATTGTTTGTTTTGAGCAGGTTGTCAGAAGCACTTGTCTTTGATCCGCCGCCCTTCGTATGTTTTGCGGCAATCGTCCCTTTCTCATGAAAATGCGCCCCCTCTTCCCCGCCTTTGCAGCGCTGGCATTCGCGGCCACCTCGCCCGCCCAGGAAAAAGCTCCTGCTGCTGCCGCACCGGTGGAATCCCCCATCGTGGAAACCCCGGCCCCGAGCACGCCGCTGATTGATGAGTGGGAGGGCATCGTCAACATCGACGCTTCCGTTCTGGTGCCCGACTACCGGGAACCCTGGAACTCCGGCGCGCCTTCAGGCGGCTCCGGCACCGGTTTCCTCATCGGCAAAAACCGCTTTCTGACCAACGCCCACGTCATCAGCAACGCCACCAAGCTGGTGATCCGCACCACCAATGACCCGGAGCCGCATCCCGCCCGCGTGGTGTTCGTGGCGCATGATTGCGACCTGGCCATCCTCGAGGCCGAAGACGGCAAGCCGTTTGAAAAACTGAAGCCGCTGACCTTTGGAGGCATCCCCAAGCTCAACACAGAGGTCATCGCCGTCGGTTACCCCATCGGTGGCGACCGCATCTCCGTCACCCGCGGGGTTGTTTCCCGCATTGACTTCCGTCCCTTCAGCCACACCCAGGTGGACTCCCACCTCGCCATCCAGGTGGATGCCGCCATCAACCCGGGCAACTCCGGCGGCCCGGTGCTGCAAAGCGGCCAGGTCGTTGGTGTGGCATTCCAGGGTTTCAGCGGTCGTGTGGCCCAGAACGTCGGCTACATCATTCCAGTTCCGGTCATCAAGCGCTTCCTCAAAGATGTCGAAGACGGCCACTACGACCACTACGTGGACCTCGCCGCCAGCGACTTCGCCATCGAAAACAGCGCCCAGCGCAAGGCGCTCCACCTTAATGGAGACGGTGTGGGCGTCATGATCGCCGAGGTGGAACCCGCCGGCAGCGTGGGCGGCATCCTGCAGCGCGGTGACGTCCTGCTCTCCATGGATGGCAACCCTGTGCTCAACAACGGGCTCATCCGTTTTGAAGGCGAGCTCATGGACATGAACGAGGTGGTGGAACGCAAGTTCGCCGGGGACAAACTGAACCTCACCTACCTGCGCAACGGCGAGAAAAAGGAAACCGAGGTGACGCTGAAGCGCTTCGATCCCTACGTGAAGCTGGGCGAGCAGTACAACCAGCGCCCGCGTTATGTCGTCTATGCAGGCCTGGTCTTCCAGCCCATGGACAAGAACCTCATGGACGCCCACCAGATCTCTGATCCGGCGGCTAACTACCTGTTCGACAACTACCTCACCGAGAAACTCTACGTCGAGCGCCCGGAACCCGTGCTCCTCACCAGCATCCTGGCGGATGAGGTCAACACCTACATCACCCCTTACGCCAACAGCGTGGTGGACGAGATCAACGGAGTCAAAATCCGCAGCCTCAAGGACGTCAAAACCGCCCTCGCCAAGAAGGGTGAAAAAGCGGACTTCGTCGTCATCAAGCTTCTGGAAAAAGGCCGCCCTCTGGTCCTGAAACGCGACCTCGCCGAAGCCGCTCACCCTAAAATCATGCAAACCTACAACGTCCCGGAAGACTCCTATCTGGGCGAAAACGAGAAAGACTGACCCGCCCCGCTGCACAGCCTTTTCACCTGCACTCAGCTTTCTCTTTTGCATTCCCTATGAAGCCCTTTTCTTTCCTCCTTGCTCTGCTCGCCCTCGGCACTGCTGCGCATGCCCAGGTACCGGCAACCCCCAAGTTTCCCCTCCGCCCCAATCCAGCGCCTCTTGCCCCGCAAGCGCGGCCTCAGCAAGGCGTCCTTCAGACCAGTTCATTGCTGAAGGTCAACGTCACTTATCAGGCGCACAACATGCGCATCCCCTGGCAGAAGGAGAGTGCCGGGGGAAGGCGCGGCCTGGGCGTGGTCCTTGAAGGCAACCGCATCCTGGTTACCGGCCAGATGGTGGCGGATGCGACCTACATCGAACTGGAACTGCCGGAGAGCGGCCAGAAGATCCCGGCCCGGGTCGTGGCCGTGGACTATGAAGCCAATCTGGCCCTGCTGGCACCGAACTCCCCTGCCCGCGAAGCCGCTTTCTTTGCCGGGCTGAGCCCGATGGAAGTGGACACCTCCACCCGTATCGGTGACACACTTGTGGTTTGGCAGACCGGCCGTGTGGGCGAGCTCATCGTCACCCCCATGCGCGTGAGCAAAGTGATGAACCAGGGCTACGTGGTGGAGAACGCCAGCTTCATTGTCTATGAGGCCCAGGGCATCATCCGCAGCGAGGCCAACAGCTTCACCCTCCCGGTTGCCAAGGGCAACAAACTTGCCGCCCTGCTGCTGCGCTACGATTCCAAAAACCAGCTCGCCACCCTGCTGCCCGCGCCGATCATCGAGCACTTCCTCAAAGATGTGGCGGACGGCAAATATGACGGCTTCCCTTCCCTGGGCATCGAGTTCCAGATCACCCTGGATGACCAGTTCCGCGAATACCTGGGCATGAAGCCCGACCAGGCCGGCGTCTACATCAGCAGCGTCACAAAGGGTGCTTCGGCCGAGAAGGCAGGCGTCAAAAAAGGTGACATCCTGCAGTCCATCAACGGTCACAGCATTGACTCCCGTGGCGACTATCAGGATCCGCAATTCGGCGCTCTCAGCATCAGCCACACCGTTCGCGGGCAGGCTTTTGTGGGAGACGAAGTGGAGATGAAAGTGCTGCGCGAAGGCAAAGAGCTGACCTTGAAAGGCAAGCTCGCCCGCAAGCAGCCCACCGACTATCTCGTGCTTCCTTACCTGTTTGATCACGGCCCGAAGTATGTCCTCAATGGCGGCCTGCTTTTCCAGGAGCTGACCCGTCCCTACCTCAACTCATTTGGCAGTGAGCAGCAGGGCGGCCCCATCCTGCGCCTCGCCCGCATCGCCAACAGCCCTGAGGAATCCGAGAAAAAGGGCAAGAAGAAGATCGTCTTCCTCAGCGCCGTCCTCCCCACCACCAGCACCCAGGGCTATGAGCGCGTGAGCGGTCAGGTCGTCAGCGAGGTGAACGGAACCAAGATCACCCGCATCGAAGACCTGGCAGAGGCTTTCAAAAAACCTCAGGACGGATTGCATGTGGTGAAGCTTGAGCAGTTCCCCTTCATCCTGTATCTCGACGCCACCAAAGTGGAACGGGACAACCTCCAGCTCATGAACGGCGCCTTCCGCATCGGCAGCCTTTCACGCCTGGACTGATCTGATCCCGCCTCTCCTTTCTCCCGTCACCACCCTGCATCCAGCCTCAGCCATGAAATACACCTACTCCGAGCTCGCCGGAATGATCGACCACTCCCTGCTGCAACCTGGGATGACTGACGCTGAGGCCGAGGCCGGGTGCATTCTGGCTGCGGAATACGGGGTGGCTTCGGTTTGTGTAAAACCCTACTTCGTCCCGCGTGCTGTCGAGTTGCTCCGCGACACCGCCGTCATCGTCGGCTGTGTCATCGGCTTCCCCGCCGGCAACAGCGCCACCGAGGTCAAGCGCTACGAAACCGAGCTGGCCTGCAAAGATGGGGCAAAGGAGATCGACATGGTCATCAACATCGGCAAGGCCCTCGGTGGAGACTGGGACTATGTGGAAAACGAAATCCGTGTCATTGCCGAGGAAACCCACCGTCATGGAGCCAGGCTGAAGGTCATCTTCGAAAACGACTACCTGCCGGAGGAAGCCACCAAGATCCGCCTCTGCGAAATCTGCAGCCGTGTCGGAGCCGACTGGGTCAAGACCTCCACCGGCTACGGTTTCAGCAAACAGGCCGACGGCAGCTACAACTACAAGGGTGCCACTGAGGCGGACCTCCGCCTGATGCGCCAGCACAGCGCCCCGCAGGTGCAAGTCAAAGCCGCCGGCGGCGTCCGGGATCTCGACGGACTGATCCTCGTTCGCGATCTCGGCTGCACCCGCCTCGGAGCCAGCGCCACCAAGGCTATCCTGGATGACTACCGCCGCCGTGAAGCCGCCGGTGAAAGCAGTGAAGACCGGGCCTCCGTCCAAATCGGCGCAGGCGGCTACTGATACCACGCTTTGAGATCAGCGCAGATTCAAGCACACTCCTGACGTTGCAGCGGTGGAATGTTGACTCTTCCGAGGGCATCTCGTCAAAGATGCCCTCATTCATACGCGTCTTGTTGAAGGATAACAGCAGAGCCATGCCGCCGGCCCAGCCGTCTGCGGACTCGTGCAGGCTATCTCAATTTCCGGCTGATCATGTCCAACGCCTGACGGGTCGCGGCATCCTGCCGCAGTCGCTCAAGGCGAATCTTCTCCGCCAGTTCCAGAGCTGCAGCCCGGTCTGCAGCTTCCTTCTCCAGAAGCTGCGCACTAAAAATGGTTCATTATGAACGCATTTTTAATGTCCCTGATGAATACCTTCGATGTCTGACAATAGGTTTTGTAGGAAGGAGCGGAATGACATTCTTGTAAGCTTCCGATTTTGTATGATGACGAAATGCCCGAGATCATAATCTCCCGTCAAAGGGAAAGTGTCGGTTTTGGCTGGCACCTGCAAATCACCGATAAAATTGCCCAGGATGCCCACCGTGATGCCCAAAGCGTCATGATAGGGAGTGAACAGGATAATAGCAGCATCGTCCAAGGTCTCGATGATGGTTCGAATAATGTTAATACGCTCAGGTGGTGCTTCTATCTGGAGAAGAGAATCCGTGAATTTGCAACGTGACGATTGCAAGAGGTGACCGTGTGGAGGGTTATTGATTATAAGCTTACGAAGCTCATTGTGGTCAACCGTCTCGCGCAGTGATCGTCCATATACGTAGGCACCTCCCGACAGTGCGACCTTGGCAACAAATCTCGCTTTGGTGAACCACTCATGCCGGACTTCAAAGCTCATCGATTGGCCCGCAAATTCATTTTCGCCCAAGACACGCCTTTCAATAGCATCCCAAACTTTCGGAGCGCCACCAGTGAATTCAATCTGCACAGGTTTATTGCCAAACTTTGCCCTTCGTGTCGCTTTTGGACGTTTGCTACCGTTGTGCCCTCGCATGTTTAATCTGCTGCGAGCAAGGTTGATAAAAAAGTCGTTTGCGATGCCCCCATCTATCTCAGATCCCACTGTAGAATTAGCTTCTTTTGCCACCGGTATCGTGAACTCATTACATCCCCCTAAAGAGAGGGGCACAATATGCTCTGGACTGCAAGAATCCAGCGGCAGGTCTTTATCCGTGTAAGGGCACCAAACTAAGCCATCCATAAATTACTATTCAATCGCGGTTTCTTCACCGTTCGCAGGCCCTTGGAAAGTCACTTCCTCAGCGAGGATTTTATAGCGCCACAATATGTGCAGGACAAGCCACCAGAAGTATCGAGCGGCGGGCTGATGAAAGTAGCCCTCAGTCACAAGCCCGTGTGCAAGTTCGTTCCTTAGATTGCACCCGAATTTGTCCACAAGGATCGCCCTCAGGTC
>DASWXG010000696.1:0-2912 GCA_036405615.1 Prosthecobacter sp.
CGCTCGTTTGCGTGGTCGGCCCGGTTCCGGCGTCTGGCCAGGGACTATGAAAGGCTAACCACTTCCCTGGAGGGCATCCACTGGCTGGCCTTTGCCACGCTGATGCTTAACTCCCTCTTCAAAAGTTCATAACACGCTCTAGGCGCATCGACATTGGGGAAGGGGAGTTGGAGTTCCACCTCGTCCAGGTCCCTTCCTATAAAGAAATTACAAATTGGCAAAATAAGTATCCTCGTGCGAGTACGGCGGGGCGCAGCAGCAGAGGAAGCGGAGCGTCTGGGTGGCGGTGATCTGGTGCCAGGCACCGGCGGGAATGAGGATGGCGTCGCCGGGGTTCACGGGCTTTTCTTCGCCGTTGATCTCCATGCTGCCACTGCCTTCCAGGATGAAGTAAAACTCCTCGCTCAGCTTGTGGTAGTGCCGCTCCGTGGGGCGCCCCACCGGCACGGTGGCCTCGGCCAGGGACTGGTTTTGCACAGGCGCATTGGTGCGGTCCAGGATGCTGCGGATGGTGCTGCCGTCTTTGGTGGTGAAGGGAGCTTGCTCAGAAAGGGGGTTGATGGTCATGCGGATGCTTGCATGGTCAGGCTTTGCAAGCTTGCCTGCAAGTCCTGTCCTGTCGGTTGTTCTGCCTTGCCGCTCATCCCGCCCCGCCTCGCTTTGTCTCCCCATGAACTTTGATACCCACCATTGCACTGCTGTCATCACCGGCGCGTCTTCCGGCCTGGGGGCAGAGTTTGCCCGGCAGCTGGCACCTGCCGCACAGGCGTTGTTTCTCACCGGCCGCCGCCTGGATGCACTGGAGGCTGTGAAGGCCGAGTGTCTGAAGTTGAATGCCGGCCTGACGGTGCATCTCAGCACGGCAGACATCGCCACGGATGAGGGCAGGGGAAGCCTGCTGGAAAGCGTGCACAGCAGCGGCATCCGGCCCAACCTGCTCATCAACAACGCCGGCATGGGCGACTATGGCACTGTGGCCACGGCGGAGGCGGCCAAGCTGCGCACGCAGATGGATCTGAACATGACAGCCCTGGTGCTGCTGACCCATGCCTTTCTGCCGCTGCTGCAGCGGCCCGGCGGCATCATCAACATCAGCTCCCTGGCCAGCACCCTGCCCATGCCTGCCATGGCGGTGTATGCAGCCAGCAAAGCCTTTGTCACCAGTTTCTCCGAAGCCCTGGCGGTAGAACTGGAACCGCAGGGCATCGCCGTCACGTGCGTGTGCCCCGGCCCCACCCCCACACAGTTCAGCAAAACCGCCCGCAGGCCAGATGGCGAGGACACAGACCGGGACGGGCAGGACTTCCTGCGCATCCCGCCCGCCCAGGTGGTGGCGGAAGGGCTGGCGGCCCTGCGCAAAGGCCAGGCTTGTGTTTACCCCGGCCTGGGCGTGAAAATTGCATCCCGCCTTTTCTGGCATCTGCCCCGATTCCTTCTTCGCACACTCTTGCGCCGCCGCTTTGCCAAAGGCACAGTCTGATTTCCGCAGTATCCTTCATTCCCTCCTTTCATTCATTCTTCCCCCCGACCCGGCATGATGAAGCGACCACCCGACCCGTCCCTGACGCCCATGGAACAGCGCGGCCCCAGCCCCTGGGGCTCCCACCAGCAGCCGAAAAGCCCCGTGGGAAATCTCATCCGCCTGCTGCTGCTGGTCATCATTGCCACCTTGCTGGTGCTGCCGTTCACGCCCTTTGCCGGGAAGATCAAAAACGCGCTGAAGGAGCTGATCGCCGCCGCGCGGGATGATCGCACCACCGTGGTCACCAAGGAGGTGGTGAAGGAAGTGGAAGTGCCCGTGCCCACGGAGGTCATCAAGGAAGTCGTGAAGGAGGTGGTCAAAGAAGTGCCCGCCCCGCCGCCGCCGCTGCCGGACAACTATGTGCCGCGCAAAGACGTGGACGTGTCCACCTTCTACAACGGCATCACCATCAAGACGAACCTCATCACCGAGCAGGGGACCTTTGCCAGTGTGGAGCGCAAGGACCCGGAGGCCTACAAGGCCGAGTTTCAGCTTTCCATCCGCGTGCCGAAGGCCAACCAGAGCCTGGATGAACTGTCCCGCATCAATCCCCAGCTTCCCTCCCTGCTGCCCGGGCTGAAGGAGATGCTGCCTGCGGCCAAGGTGTCCGGCTTCTACCACAAGCTGTATGAGAACAAGACCAACGGCATCCAGCGCGACATCACACGCCTGAACCGCATCCTGGACCGGCATAACTTTTTCGACTGCGAAACCATCCTCGAAATGGTGCACCCCGCCAGCAACCGCAAGGCCCTCCTCATCCAGTCCGAGATGGACGTGGTGGCGGACGGCTCGGATGGCGACCGCATGCCGACATTGGATGAGTACATCTACATGTCGGACTATTACCAGCCCTTCACCAGCTATGCCTGGGCGAAGCAGACGAAAACACCGAACCCCCTCCTGGCCCGCTGGGAAGAGCGGCTGAAAAAGGCCAAGGAAAACTTCGCCGTCAAAGGCCTCACCGCCGAGCGCAATCGCGAGCTGAAAGCCCTCATTGACCAGCTCGGTCTGGAGATCGCCGAAATGAAAGCGCGCAGCAGCCTCATTGCGGAGAAGGACCCCTTCATCGTCCTCTCCCTGCTGTTCCGCCCGTATGCCGCGACGAACAAACACACGCCCTCCATCGGCGACTACGCCGTGGTCATCCATGAAGGCAAGATGTACCCCGCCATCTGCGGCGACTACGGCCCCAGCCACAAGATGGGCGAGGCCTCCCTGCTGATGGCCAAAACGGTGAACCCCAAGGCCACGCCCTACCGCCGGCCGGAGAGCGACCTCAAGGTCACCTACCTCATTTTCCCCGGCACGGCGGAAAAGCCCAACACCGCACCTAACCTTGAACACTGGCATGAAAAGTGTGCCGCCTACCTCCAGGAAATCGGCACAC
>DASWXG010000697.1:0-14084 GCA_036405615.1 Prosthecobacter sp.
CGGAATTCTTGGGCTTCATACGCGGCTTTGCTGGTCAGGCGCAGACCTTGAGCAGGGACTTCCAGTGTCCACTCCACCGGGTAGGCAGCCCCGCCCGGTGAGGTCCATGTTTTGCCCGGGGTCAGGCGGAAGTCGCCCGCTTTCAGGGCGATGACCGTTCCGTCTGGTTGCACGAGTGTTCCCGCGCAGCTGCTGTTGACCTCAGCGGCTGCGGCATCCTTGCCCGTGCCGCGCAATTGGAACAGCATCAAGGCGCTGCCGTCATCCAGCTGCGCGCTGAACCAGTCCCAGCCAGCCGTTCCGGGCTCCAGAAAACTGGTGCCAAACTCGTGATCCATCCAGCTTTCGCCGGTGACTTCATGGGTTTCGTCTCCGATCTTCAAACGGCCCTGGGTGGGCATGCGGGGCAGGGAATAGTAGTGGCTGGCATTGCCGCCCACCGCCCCTTTCTGGCTGATGCCAGCCTGCCCGTGGAAGATGGCGGGCTGGCCCCGTTTCAGCAGGAGATCCAGAGAGAACTTGCCGGGCTCTGCCGCTTTGAGGGCAAAGGTTTCCTGACCGTCCGCAGCGGTTGAGATACGGCATTCCCAGTCTTCATTCCAGATGCGTTCCGGCGAGGCTCCGGCCAGGCCCGGGCCGCTGCGGTTCAGACGGTCGGCACAGTGATACGTGCGGCCCCTGGCATCCGTGACGGCCAGATGCGCCATCCAGACATCCCGCAGAGCCCAGGGGGAGGCCACGGCAGGCGTGGCCGTGGCACCGATACGGAAGAAGGTGAGCTGGTAACCAAACCTGTGACCCTCTGCCGTGCCCGCATTGCCGGTGAAGTACCACCACTCAATTTTGTGCTGCGGATGCTGGCCGTGATCGCGCGGAAAGGCGTAGGTGTAACCAGAGCGGGCGGGCTGCCACTCGGCGTTGTCACCGGCAGCGGAAGCCTGCACAGGACCTTGCGCCTGGGGCTCAGCACCAAGGACCGTCACCGGCCCGCAACCCAGCAGCAAGGCCACCGCCAGAAAGGTCTGCGCAGCCACGCGCCGTGCAGGCCACAGCCCGGCCAGCAGGGTGCCCGCCACCGTCAGCACCGTGGCGGCTGCCAGGAAACCCCAGGGCATGTAAAACTGGATGCTCCAGCCAAAGCTCTGCGGGTTGATGACATGGATGAGCAGCAGGGACAGAAGCACCCCCACGGCCAGCCCCAGGCCCTGGCTCACCGCTCCCAGAATGCCGGACTCCAGCATGATGGTGCGTTTCACCTGGCCTGTTTCTGCCCCGGCGATGCGCAGCAGACGGATCTCCTCCCGCCGCTCCAGAACCAGCGTCATCATGGTGACGGCCACCCCGGCCATGGCGACTGCAATGGCGATGATCTCCAGCGCCCAGGTGATGGCAAAGGTGCTGTCAAAGATGCGCAAGACCTCCGCGCGCAGGCCCGAGTTTGTAAAGATGGAGACAAACCCGCGCCCGTCGAGCTGGCGCACCAGATCTGTCTTCACCGCCTCGGCATCCGAGCCGGGTTTGAGGTAGATGGCAATGTGCGTGGGGCGGCTCTCGCCGAACCATTTTTGAAACAAAGCCATGTCCATGGTCAGCGTGCCGCTGTCGTTGGAGTAGTCGTAAAACTGCGCGGCGATGCGGAAAGCCTGCGGCCCCTGGGGTGTCATCAGTTCCACATGGTCACCCTCGCGCAGGCGGAAGCGCAGCGCGAAACTTTCCGAGACAAAGACCTCCCTATGTTCCAGGGCGCGTTTCAAAAAGTCCCTCGGGTTTCCCGCCGTCTTCAGGGCCAGACGGCCGTGCTCCATCTGAAGGGCAAAGTTCCCTGTGCCCAGCTTGATGATGCGGTCACCATACGGCAGATCCATGGAGCGGTACGCATCCAGCGCCTTCACGGCCGGGTGGCTTCTCAGAATCTCCAGGGTGGTTTCAGAGAATGAGGGCGGGCGCTGGCTGCGCGGCGGTGTGCCGGGCCGCACATACAGGTCAGCGCCCAGTGTCTGGTTCACCCAATAAAGCACCGTCTGGCGAAAGCTGCTCACCATCACCGCGATGGCGACCGTCAGCGCCAGACTGACGGCCAGGGCCGCCACCGAGATGGAAAGGCGGTGCGTGGAGGCGCGGATCTGCGAAGCCGCCAGCCGTCCCTCAATGCCAAAGAGCCGCCCCAGCACGGCGCGCAGGCCGCCTGCCGTGCCGCGCAGCACGGCAGGCACCAGAAGCGACATGCCCACGATGGCGCACAGGCAGGAGAAGTAGGCCCACAGCGGCAAGCCCGCCACCGAAGGCTGCAAGGCGGCTGCATAACCGATGATGAAACAAAGAAGGGCCGGTGCGCCCTGTTTCCAGAAACCCGCCCCGGCTTTGGCCGCCACCGCGCCTGCCTCGTTGCGCATCGCCTCCGCAGGCTGCACCCGGGCGGCCTCCCGGCCTGGAACCAGGGCCGCCAGCAGGGACAACGGCAGTGCCAGGCCGAAGGCCATGAACCAGTGAACGCCCGAAAGCGGGGGCACCTGGGCCGCAGTGGCCACATACAGCGTGTCCACCGTGGTGGAGGTCAGTGCGATGGCGCCGGCCGCCATCAGCTGGGCCAGCGGAACGCCCAGCACCGCACCTGCCGCGCCCAGCAAGAGGGCTTGGAGACAGAAGAGCGCCAGCACCTGCCGCCGCGTCACGCCTAAGGTCCGCAGCATGCCGATCTCCCGCCTCCGGGTCATCACGGCCACGGACACGGTGTTATAGATGAGGAACAGGCCCACTGTCAGCGCGATGCCGGAGAGCATGGTGAGATTGAAATGAAAGGCGGCCAGCATCTTCTCCACCGCCGCCGTGCGTCTCTGCGGACGTTGCACGGAAAAACCAGGTGGCAGTTTTTGACGTACTGTTTGTTCGGCAGCTGCCACATCGCGCCCTTCATGCAGGCGCAGCTCCAGACGGTCCACGCGCCCTGCGCGGTCCAGCATCACCTGGGCATGGGCGATGTCCATGATGGCGAGAGACTGTGCTGCCAGGGCAGACTGCGTGCCCGTGGCGGACTTTCCACCGCCCAGAATGGCCGCCACCCGGCAGGTGCGTTTGCGGTCACCGATCAACAGGGTAAACGAATCTCCCTCCTTCAGGCCATGACGCCCCGCGAAGGAGGATGTCACCAGCAGCGAGTCCGGCTGCCCCAGCAGCGTCATGAGTTGCATGCCGCTGGCGGAGGTTTGTTCAGAAGGGCCGGCGGCTGCCACCGCATAGTCGCGCAGGGCGGGGTCCCGCAACGCATCCACGCCGATGACGCGCAGCATCTCACTTTTGCCCTGGCCTGTTACAGCCATGACATCGGCCTCGATCACAGGCGTGGCGATGCCCAGTTCGCGCAGCCACACCAGCTTGGGCATCTGTGTCTCATCCAAGCCCAAAGGCGGGGCGGAGATCTCCAGCGACGCCTTGCCTGAAACGGCATCCAGCGCGGCGGAGAAACCGCGCAGAGATCCGCTGTTGGCCAGCTGGATGGCCAGCATCACCGCGACACCCAGGGTGACGCCCAGCACCGTGAGGGCCGTGCGTACCGGCTCCGCCCGCATGGGCCGGAGGATGAAGCGGCCAAAGAGTCCCGCCATGCCGCCGGGCATCATGCCACCAACCTCCCGTCTTTCATGCGCAGCGTCTGGCGCGCGGCCGCCGCCACCTGGGCGTCATGCGTGGCCATGAGGATGGCGATTCCCAGGTCCTGGTTCAGTTGCTGGAAGAGCTCCAGCACCTTCTGTCCGTTGTGGCTGTCCAGGCTGCCTGTGGGTTCATCGGCGATCAGCAGGGCCGGTTCATGGATGACCGCCCGCGCCAGCGCCGCCCGCTGCGCCTCGCCACCGGAGATCTGGCCGGGGTAGTGGTCCAGCCGGTGGCCGATGCCCACGCGCGCGGCCAGCTCGCGCACCTTGGTGAAGGCGTCCTTTTCCGGAGCCCGCGCCAGCAGCAGCGGCAGGGCGATGTTTTCCTGCACCGTCAGGGTGGGCAGCAGGTTGAAGAACTGGAAGACAAAGCCAATGCGGTCGCGCCGCAGACGGGTCAGTTCGCCATCATCCATGGCGGAGACTTCTCGCCCGTCCAGGTGCAGCCGGCCGCTGTCCGCGCGGTCCATGGCCCCGCAGAGCTGCAGCAAGGTGGATTTGCCACAGCCGGAAGGCCCCATCACCGCCAGAAAATCGCCCTTGGACAAAGTCAGCGACACGCCCTGCAAGGCGGGCACCCGGGCCTCGGCCAGGGCATAGCTGCGGTGGAGATCCTGGGCTTCGAGCAACGGGGGGATGGGCATCACGCAAACAAGTACGGATGAGGGCCGCCGTCCAGCCGCCCCTGCATGCAGGCATTGCCTTTTCTTACGCTCCGTTCAGCAGAAAAGGCGTTTGGGAATAATTCGTGTCTTGACAGCTCAGACAGGCGTTCGCTTCAAGAGAGGAGATTGAGAATTCCCGCCAAGCGCGCCTTGCGCGCCCCGGTTAGCTCCCCATCTTCCCGCCTTCTTTTCTTCACCCACCTTCATGGAAAACGTCATCATCATCGGCACCGGCTGCGCAGGCTTCACTGCGGCCATCTATACAGGACGCGCAAATTTCAGCCCCCTCATCCTCTCTGGAAACCAGCCCGGCGGCCAGTTGACCACCACCACGGAAGTGGAAAACTTCCCCGGCTTTCCCAATGGCATCATGGGGCCGGAGCTGATGATGAACATGCAGTCACAGGCGGAGAAGTTTGGTGCACGCATCGAGTACACCCAGGTCACTGAGGTGAAGAAGACCCCGGAAGGCCACTTTGACATCATCAGCGAAGACGGCACCATCCGTCAGGCACGCGCCGTCATCATCGCCACCGGCGCCTCGCCCAAGCATCTGGGCCTGCCCAATGAAAAAGGCCTCATCGGTCACGGCCTCACCAGCTGTGCCACCTGTGACGGCGCCTTCTACCGCAACGTGCCCGTCTGCGTCATCGGCGGCGGTGACAGCGCTTGTGAAGAGGCCAGCTTCCTCACCAAGTTTGCCAGCAAGGTGTATCTCATCCATCGCCGCGACAGCCTGCGCGCTTCCAAGATCATGGCAGACCGCGCCCTGGCCAATCCCAAGATTGAGCCCGTGTGGAACAGCACCGTTTCCGAATACCTCACCGATGAAAAAGGTGAGATGCGGGCCGTGACCCTGGAAAACCTGGTCACCGGCGAAAAGAGCGAACTGGAACTGAAGTGCGTCTTCATCGCCATCGGCCACGTGCCCAATGCCGCCTTCCTGGGCGACCTCGTGGACACGGACGAAAATGGCTACATCCTGCAGAAAGGCCGCACCACCGAGACCAAGACCGAAGGCCTCTTCGCCGCCGGCGACGTGGCAGACCACGTTTACCGCCAGGCCATCACCGCCGCCGGCCAGGGCTGTGCGGCCGCCCTGGAAGCCGAGCGCTACCTCGCGGGCCTGGGCGTGCATTGATTTGATTCAGGTGCCTCCCGCCAGAGCCGGGTTGCATCGTTTAGGTTCCGTTTTAACTTCGAAGAGAAACCGGGTGGCAACACCCGGTTTTTTCTTGAGGAGTGAAGCCAGTCCAGACAGCCTCGTCCAGTACGGCAGCCACACATCATGTGCTGCATGTTCAGAGTTCAATCTTGCACATCCCCCGTCTGACCCTCCATTTCCTTTCTCTCGCAGGCATATCATGGAATCCACGTCGTCTCCAAATCTAAGCAGGCTTAAACAAGGCATTCTGGGGAAGCAAAAAAGCCTGGGAAAGAAGAGGCGCCTCTTCAAGGCCGTCTATTCCCGGCCTCTGGTGGGGCTTTTTCTCGATCCACCGGAAATCGTACATCCTGCGGAATGGCCCAGTCCTCCAGGGAGACGTCGTGTGGATGTACTGATCGAGGCCTTGGGCTTGGTGGCAGCAAGGCGGGAGGCTTCTGTCCTGTATGCCACTTACGACGACGGCGCGATGTTCAACCTTCACTGGGAGCATCCGTTCAGCAGATTTGGACCTTCGTGGCACGCGGGTATTCTCGGTGAATTCGAAACAATCCATGCCGAGCAAGGAGGGCCGTCCTATCTGTGCCTGTGCTTCCCTGTGGAAGACAGTTCCGTGATTTTCACCCGCAAAGGAGGACTGGAAATCTACTTTTACGGAAGCGGTGATCTTTGGAAGGAACTCAACCGGACTTTGAAAGAGGTAGCCCGATCCTCTGAAGGATGATTCAATGCGCGCATGACGACGAGCGACTATTGCAAGCTGGCCCTTTACATCGTGGTGTTTGCCGTTGTCATCCCGTTCTTGGCCGGTTTTGCCAAAGGCCTTTTCCCGGAGTATTCCAATACCATTCAAATCATCAAGGTGCTGGCAACTTTGGGTGTAGGCTGTCTGGCATGGTGGCAGTCCAAGCGGGGGCAGGGGGAATCGGGGAAACTTGGCCAGAAGCCCGGTGCCGACACGGAGAAGGATCCCGAGCCCGCTTCTGACCAAGCTCCCTCGGCCTGACTCGGGCAGAAGGAAGGTTTTCGCCGCTGGTATATCCAGCACCAGCATGCGACATCGTGGAACGGTTTCCGGCGAGGACGCCGCAAACAGCCTGCGGGGACGCAGGCGCTCCAGCGCAAGCGGCTGCGGCGACTTGTGGAACGCACGCATCTTGGGTGCAGCTTTGCGCGTCTCGCGGAAAGCCGTCTCCTGAGCCACGCAGCCCGTTTCACACAGCACACATGTGCCACTGGGTGCTGTGTGCAGAGGAAAATCTGGCGTTCCCCAACCGTGACTTTGGCAAGCCAGACTTCTTGCCTGGGACCTTTTCAGACTTCCCTCCCAGGATCCGTGGAACTCCTTGAGTTTGCCGTACACGCACATCTTGCCCATATCCTCCTTTCAGAAATGCTTGTGCTGGGCGGGCTCCCGATGGATAAAAGCGCAGCCCCTCACTCCAGCGCCCGATGTCTTCCGAAAACCTCGCCCGTGACGACCTCTTCGACGCGGCGTTTTTGGACCGCCTCCGGTCCCTGGCGGTACGGCTGCGCAAGCGCCGGATGCTCACGCGCCGTGGTACGCAGTCCACACCCGCCACCGGCTTTACCCGGGAGTTCAAGGACTACCGCCACTACACTCCGCGCGAGGATTACCGGGCCATTGACTGGCGGCTCTACGCGCGGCTGGACAAACTTTTTGTCAGGCTCTACGAGGAGACCCAGGAGCTGAACCTGCACATCCTGGTGGATGGCAGCGGCTCCATGGCCGAACCTTTCGGGGAGAAAAGCCGGCAGGCCCTCCGCTTCGCCGTGGCTCTGGCCTATCTCGGGCTGGCCGGGCAGCAGCGCGTCAGCCTGTATTCGCTGGGCGACACCATACATCAGCTGCTGCCGCCGTTGCGCGGGCAGGGCAACATTGAAAAAGTCATCCAGGCCGCTTCACGCCTGGAGTTCGGCGGACTCACGGACCTGGAGCGCAGCTTCACAGACTTCCGTCCCACACGCCAGCGCTACGGGGTCATCTTTGTCCTGTCAGATTTCTTCGGCCGGGATGTCTCCACGGCCACCGAGGCGGTGAAGCGTGCAGCAGCCTGGCCTGGGGAATGTCACTTTGTGCAGATCCTGCATCCGGAGGAACGCAGCCCGTCGCTGGAAGGCGAGGTGGAACTGGCGGAGGTAGAGACGGGGGAACGCCGCCGCTTCTGGCTGACCCGGCGCGATGTGCAGCGCTATGAAGAAACCTTCGACGCCTTTTGCGACAATCTAGCGCGGGAATGCGCCTCGCATCGCATTGACTTCATGCAGTGCGGTGCAGAAGAGCCCTTTGAGGACCGTTTCCTGGATTTGCTGAACCGCGGCAGCGCACTGGCTGGAAATGCCTAACCTACTTTTTGATCACACAGCCGCCTGACGATGCGATTTCTCGCCCCCCATCTTCTGCATCTGGCCTGGCTGGCGCTCATCCCGCTGGCTTTATACCTGTTTCGGAAAAAGGCGCGGCGCATCCCGGTCTCCACGCTTTTGTTTTTCCGCTCGCTCTCACGGGAGCACCAGGAGTCCGCCTGGCTGCGTCAGTTAAAAAAATGGCTGTCCCTCGCACTGGCGCTCCTGGTGGTTTTCCTGGCGGCTCTCGCCCTGGCCCGGCCCGTGGGCAGCGGTGCGGCGGAGAGCAATGCCGGGGCCGTGCTGGTGGTCGTGGACAGGTCCGCCTCCATGGCTGCGCAGGATGCCGGCGGCCGCACCCGTCTGGAGGAGGCCCGCAAGCTCTTGCGCGAGCGCATCAACCGCCTGCCGGAACAAACCGTGCTCTCGCTGGTGGCTTACGATGCCCGCGCCCAGGTGCTGCTTTCGCGCAGCCGCAACCGCCGGGAATGCCTGCGCCTGCTGGATGAAGTCCGCCCCGTGCCAGTGCCTGACCGTCCAGAAGCCGCGCTGGAGGTGGTGCGGCGGCTGGCCGCCACTGAAGCTCAGGCTCAGGTATGGCATGCCGGGGACTCCCGCTGGACGGATACAGCAGGACTCACCACTTATCATTTCACTCCCGTGGCCCTGGCGGCAGTGCAGAACACCGGCATCACCGGGTTCCAGATCCGCCCGGCTCCGCTGGCACGGGACCGCTATGAAGGTTTTGTCAAAGTCAGCGCATCCAAGGCCAATGCCGGCAAAGTCACCTCCAGTCTGGAAGTCACCCTGGCCGGACGGCTGGCGCAGATCCGTGAACTGGAGCTTGCGCCCGGTGCCTCCACCACGCTCATCCTGCCGCTGGAAGGCATCCGGGGGCAGCAGGTGGAACTGCGTCTGAAGACGCCAGGAGACTGTCTGGGCTGGGACGATGCCGTGGCGGCACCTCTGCCGCAGGCCCGCCCTCTGGTGGTGGCCTGGGTGGCTGAGAAAGCCGACCCTTTCACCGAACTCGCGCTGACTTCCATGATCGAAGCCGGCCGTATCGAGATGCTCAAAGGCACGCCTGCTGCGTGGCCCATGAAGGAGAAGCCGGACGTGTATGTGTTTGAAAACTGGCTGCCTGCCGGGTGGCCTGTCGACCGGCCCGTCATTGCCCTGAACCCTTCGCGGAGTATCGGCCCCGTGCAGGTGCAGCCGCTGCCGGGTGCGGGCCTGCCCCATGACAGCGTGCGCAGTATTGCGCCAGATCACCCGGTGCTGTTCCGGGTCTCCACCAGCCGCCTGTCCGTCACCCAAACCGGTGTCCTGGCCCTGGGCAATGTTTTGGAACCTCTCTGGATGGCAGGCGCAGAGCCGGTGCTGGCCGCCGGGGAAAGCCAGGGGCAGCGGGTAGTGGTCAGCTCTTTTTCTCCCGCGCGGTCTGAGCAACTGGCCCTGCTGCCAGCCTTTCCTTTGCTGCTGGGCAACGCGCTTTACTGGTGTGCCGAGAACAGCCTGGCCACGCAGGGTTTGAAAGTCATCCACCCCGGTGACCTGCTGGAAAACGCCGGTCTCCTGCAATGGACAGAGTGGACCGGCAGCCAGTTTGTCCAGGCGACGGACTCGACCTCTTCCGGCCTCGTCTCCATTCATCGTCTCGGTGCCTGGCAGGGCGCAGAAGGGCAGGGCGGTGCGAGCGTGCTGGCTTCAGCCCAGGAAACGAACGTGCCTTCGGCGGACGCATCCGCATCTGCCACCGCCGCCAAGGGGACTGCTGACGCATCCAGCCTGCCACTGGCCGCCAGCACCGGAGTGGCCAACTGGCCCAAGCTTCTGCTCTGGAGCATCTTGGGACTGCTGCTGCTGGAGAGCTTCCTGTTTCACCGCAAGGCTGTGTTTTAACGGTTGTGCCAGAGACTGCTCGCTTGAAGAGCTTGCAGCCATCCAACTCCAACCATGGCAAACAAGCGCCAACTTTCTTGGCATCCATCTCGTTAGGCCTTTCCTGAACAGCGCAGGGCCTCCCAAAGATGGCAGGACAAAGGCTCAGTTCGGCGTGTGGCGGAGCCGGGAGATGACCAGTTGCTTGAGCAGCAGGCCCTGGCTGGTTTTCCCGCCAGCCGTCAACTTCAGGTTCTCGCCGGAGATCGCAGACGGGAAGGTCAGCCGGCCGAGGCGCAGCAGGCGGTAGGTGGCGGGTCCGGTGGTGGCCTTGTCTTTGTCCAGCACCGTCTCCAGACGCTGGCCGCCCAGCGTGACCTGAAGGGGCAGCGGTTCCGGCAGGGCGGGGCAGGCATAGTTTAGCACCACCTCATAGGTGCCCGCCGGAAGGGATTCGATACGCCACTCCATTTCACCGATGGCGGCCGCCTCCGGGCTGGCGCTGCCATCCGGAGTGGGCGAAATGCTGCGGGCCAGGGCAGGGGTCAGCGCCATGTAGGCCTGCCCCACCCGCACGGGCATGGGCGGCGGCATCTGGGCGGGCGTTTCTGCGGGCGTTTTCAGGGACTGCACCGCTGCACTGAGATCCACCACGCCGCCGCTGCTGATGATGGTCTGGATGCGCGCAATCTCACGCTGGTAAGGAGCGGGATCCGCCGCCTGGTCGGCCAGTTTTTGCAGGTCCGTGATGTACCGGCCTAACAAGGGAATGTGTTTGTTGCGAAGCTGCAGCTGGTAGATGCTTTCCATCTGCCGCAGGCGCGAATTTTCACCGCTGGCCAGCACGGGCGCGGAGGTGACAGGCAGCGGGGACTGTGCCCGGCTCCCCAGAGGGAAAAGCAGGCAGGAACCCAGCAGAAGAAATGCGCGCCCAGGAGTCATGGTGATCAAAGCAATCAGGGAGGAATGGCGAGCCCCCAGGCACCGGGAGGCGGCCTTTGGCGTCGGGCGGCCTGTTCACGCTCCAGCAGCAGGTCAAAGAGGCCGTTTTCCATCATGCCGCGTTTGTCTTTGGGGGGCACCACAGCCGCCAGCCCCTGGGAAACCAGAGCGTTTTGAAACAGCCCGGTCTCAGGCAAAAACACCAGGGCGTGGGCGGTGCCGTCCTTCTCCTTGCCGGGACGCAGCAAGACGCGCAGGGACTTGCCTTCCAGATAACCCGCAGTGAACTCCTGGGCTGCGCGCCCCATGGGCGTCACATCGGTTTCACCCAGGTTGAAGTGCTTGGCAAAAAAACGGGTCGCAGGGGCATCGGCGGCATCCGCAGGGGCGCATTGCACCCACATCAGGCGGACGGGAATGCGCCTGTCTTCATGCTGGATGATGAACCTGTCTCCCCGGTTGGAGGCATCCTGGACAAACTGCGCACCGTCCAGATCTTCAAAACCGCCCAGACCGCCCGATGTCCCCAGAAGACGCAGGGGGGCAGCGGTCTGTCCCCGGCTGCTGGACATCAGCTTCAGCACGCGTTTGCTTTCTGCCTCGGCCGCATCCGCCAGGGCTGGTGTTTCAGCGGCCATTTTGCGCAGCTTTTCCAGATAGCCGTCCACCAGAGGCTTTTGCGCCTCGGAGAGCTTTTCATTCAGCGACTTTTTCAGGTCATCCAGCGTTGGCCCCTGTCCCTGGACGTTGGGACTCATCATGGTTGGTGCCTCCACCACTGCTGGCACCAGCTTGAGATTGCGAAGGCGCAGCAAGTTCCCGGGATAACCGCTGTCTGCCGTCAGGCGCAGGGTCACCGGGCTGCGCATGAAATTCACCGGACCAATGCGCAGATTTTCAAAGGTGGTGTCATCGTGGCTGAGTTTGATCTCAAAGGTGCGCCGGTTTTCCGCTGCTCCAGGCAGCAGGGACACTTCAAAAAAGTCGAAGACAGCGCTTTCCTGCGGCTGGGAACGGCCGGGAACAAAGGTGCCGGGCAGAGACGGCAGTTCCACCAGATTGGCTTCCAGTTCCAGGTAGTATTTGCCGGGAGAAAGACGCAGGTTGGCCCATTCTGCCCCGCTGCCGCCCGTGCGCCAGCCGGTCAGCAGTTCGCCTCGCGCCTCGGCAGAGCCCAGAAACTTGGCCTGCGTCAGCAAGAGCGGAGACGCTGGCATGAGGCCGCCGGTCGCGTCGCTACCAGGGTAGAGGCCTTTCAGTTCAGCGCGGCGTTGCTGCACCAGCCGGGCTTCTTCATAGTCCGTGGCAGCGGCCAGTTCTTCCTCCACCTTCGCCAGGGCGCGCTCATACTGCTCCGTCAGCGTCTGGGAATCCGCCAGCACCTGGCGCAGAAAACCGGCCCGGGCCACCGCCAGCGGAGCCGGATCCGGAGTGGCGGCCGGAGGTGCCACCTGGGCCATGGCGGCAGCGCCTGCCAGCAGAAGCGGCAGGCTGCAAAGGTAACCGATGGGAGGGAGTCGGAACATGGTCACTTCACTTGCTGGCGGGCACGAGATCAACGGCCAGCAGGTGCATGAGGTTGTCTTTCAAAACGGTGCGTGCGCTGATTTTTAACGGACCGCTGCCGTTGGTGATTTTTAAGGTGCCGATGTTTTTTTCCTGCGGCCCCTTGAGGGTGGTGTCTACATCGGACAGCAGGCTGAAGCGCGTCTCCTGAACCGTCAGGGAGCCGCCTTCCAGAGGGCCGCACCGGTAACGCAGCACCACCTCATACCCGCCAGGTGGCAGGCGGTCCAGCTTCCAGGTGGCTGAGGCCCCTGGTCTGGCCCAGCCGGTGAGGCTGCCGCCGGAACGCTGCACACCCTCCAGGGCGGCTGAGTCCAGGGAAAGAGAGATGCGGGCAGGCAGCAGACTGCTGGCCAGGGCCTGCTCGCGGGTTTGCAGCAGCAGGAGTTCTTTGTCCAGACGTTCCAGTTCGGTCTCCAGGCGCTTGCGCATGTCCCGGGCCTCGATGGCTCCGTCGTAGTCGCGGGCCTCGGCACGGCTCTTTTCCAGCAGGATCAGCTCAGAGAGGTGCTTTTTCAGCGGGGTGAGGCTGGCTTCCACCACGCTGCGCTGGAAGGTCAGGCGCGTCTGGTCCAGGTTTTTGCGGAGATCCGGCTCGGCTGCGGGCATGCTCATCCCCAAGGCCAGCAGCGCCAGCCCGCATAGCCAGGACCGACAACCGGACGAAAGCGCGAGATTCACAAAAGAGACTAGGGCAAAAAACGTGCCGATTCCACCCTGGAATCAGCTTCACAGGCTGATGGTAGCCAAGGGAGTGGCGCTGGCAAGGATTGTGTTCCCCTTTATCCCCGGGCGTCGTGGGCCCTGCTGGGTGGCGCATAGATCGGACGGGGCAGGGGGCCCATGCCTGCATCCCCGTTCCGCGACTGTTCCTTGATGGCCTGGGCAATGGCCTCAGCGAGAGATTCGCGGTAGCGGGCATTGGTCAATCTGGCCGCTTCGGAAGAATTGGTCAGGTAACCGCACTCCACAAGAATGCAGGGGATGGTCGGATTCCTCGTCAGCCTCAGTCTCCGCCGCACCAAACCGGCATTTCCGGATTCCCCAGGCACCACGGCCGCCAGATTTCGCTGCACGCGCCGGGCGAGCGAGTAGCTGTCTGTCCGCCAGTAGTAGGTTTCCGGGCCGCTGCGGCGGCGGTTGCCATAGTTGAGATGAATGCTGACCAGGATGCCGTCGGGGTAGCGGCTGGCAAGACGGACCCGGTCATCCAGATCCACAAAGCGATCCGACTGGCGGATCTGCACCACCTTGAAGCTTCCGCGCAGGTCATCCTGCAGCCGCCGGGTGATGTCCAGCGCCAGCTGTTTTTCCACCAGCCCCCGGGCGCGAGCTCCGGAATCATGTCCCCCGTGGCCGGCATCTACCACCACCGTGCCGAATCCCTTCGGCCCGGGCCGGTCCCCATAGGTGCTTTGCAGACCACGGTGTGAACCAGGCCCCTGGCAACTTACCAGCAAACACAACAGCACGGCAACCGGCAGAAGACGGAGGATGGTGGACATAGAGGCTTGGGGTGGGATGCAAGGGGCGTGCCAGCCTTCAGGCAGAACCGGTTTGGCCGGTAAAAACAGGCAGCGGACGCAAGCTGTCCTGTTCCACCTCCGGGTACTCGCCTTCGCCCGGAGGCCCTGGAAAGTTTTCATCCACGAAGCGCCGCCACGTATCGCGCGTCTTCACGGAAATGAGTTCCTGGATGCCGTCTCCACACGCGCCGCAGACCATGATGCTGTGCAGAAGGTTCCCGCCTGCGCACACACCTGTGATGACAAAATCATCCACGCCGCCTTCCTCGCCACGCGCCACACCGCAGACGGAGCAGTGGTGCAGGCCCCGGTGGAGATCCAC
>DASWXG010000698.1:0-1957 GCA_036405615.1 Prosthecobacter sp.
TGCCCATGTAATACCAGGGCCAGCCATAAAAGCCCCCTTCCTGGATGCGGGTCACATAGTCCGGCACCAGATTGTCCCCCAGTTCATCCCGCTCATTCACGGAGGCCCACAGTTCGCCCGTCTCCGGGTGAATGGCCAGCCCCACCGGATTTCGCACGCCCCAGGCATACACCCGTTTGTCCTGGCCCACCGGCCCGGTTTCAAAAATGCGGGCACGCTCTTCCTCCTCCTTGTTCCAGTCCACGTTCGACTTCGACCCCACCGCGATGAACAGCTTCTTGCCATCCTGGGAGAACACGATGTCGCGGGTCCAGTGGCCGCCACCTGTCAGCTGGCCTCCGGCGGACAGCTCCACCAGAGGGTCCGGTTTTCCAGCAGCCTCCGTCTGGCCGTTGCGGTACGGCAGGCGAACCACCGCATCCGTATTGCCGATGTAGATATGGGTCGGCTCCGGCCCGGGCGGATAAAAGGCGATGCCGAAAGGCTGGTTCAGGCCTTTGGCAAAAACCGTGTTCAGCTCCGGCTTGCCATCACCATCCGCATCCCTCAGCAGCGTGATCCGGTCCGACTTGCTCTCTGCGACAAACAGGTCCCCGTTCGGTGCCGTCACAATGACACGCGGCTTCTTTAACCCCGTGGCAAACTGGGTCACCGTGAATCCTGCGGGCGCTTTAGGCCAGGCCCCTTCAGGGCGTTTTACCTCCTTCGGCCGGTTGGTCACAGACTCCTTTTCGTTAGGCGGCGGCAGGTCGCCGATGCGCAGATGGCGGCGCACCCCGGGCGCATCCGTGGTCCAGTCACCCATGGCCGCCTTCCCCGTCAGCAAAGCCCCCTTGCCGGCCCCGCCCCCGCCCGCCTTATCATCGGACTCCTTCACCTGGGCCATGGCCCCCACCGCCACGCTCCAGCCGCACAAAACATAGGAAATGGTTTTCATCACCGCAATTCGCTACGCGGTGCCCCTCTGCGCGGGTAGGTTTGAGAAACCGGGGGCTGGCACTCGAGAACAGACGCAAGCCACCACCGTTAAAGGTAATGGAGATGCGTCAAAGCGGCGCCTTATTTCCCCCGTTGAGACACGGACTGGATGGCATACTGGATCGCTTGCTCCTGCTTTGGAAACAGAGGCAGCAGGCCCTTCAAAACAGGAAGGCTTTTTTCCGCGGCAAAGTCGCTTTGGCTCAGCCGCAGGATGGCGCGCGTCTGCGCATCCGCAAAATCTGGCGAGTAGATGGAAGGTTTGTTGTTCCCCCGTGCCACGCTGACAAGGAACTCGAAAGAAGCCGTCCTCAGCCCCAAGTCATCGAACTTGGCCATCTCCATGTCGGACTCGCTGCAAGTGCCCTCAGCAGCTTCCGTCGCGAGATCCGCTTCGCCCGGAGCTTTGTCAGCATACAGACGGTAACGTACCTGCGCCTTACGGGAGCCAACCGCCAGAGGCTGGTAGCCGGCCACGGGATAGAAGCACCCGGGCTTGATCCGGAGGTTATAGTAACTGTTGCCGCACCTGCTGTCCTGATGCGTCTGGGCACGCGCCCATTGGCCGTCCGTGGCCCGGGCTTCGAGCATCACATAGATGTCCCCGTCCTGGCTTGGCACATACAGTTCTTTGCCAGACAGGTTCACCAGATAGACCGGCACGGGCTTGCCTGGAGAGGCACTGGCAAAATCTGCCATGAGGCTCACCTTCCCGGCGGGAGCCGACACGCCTTTCGGCAGTTTAGCCACCGGTTGCCCGACATCCATACTCACGGACAGGTCTTCAGCCTGTCCATAACCTGCGGCCCCAAGAGCCAGCAGCACCGTCAGAAGAACACGCAGGAGACATCCGGGCATTGTGTTCATATCGTTGGTTAGAACCTGCCGCACTTTGCGCTCTGACATCGGCTTTCGGAAAAAGACTAACCAATGATGCGCCCCCTGTCACGACCAAACAAAAAAACAGCATGCCCCAGGC
>DASWXG010000699.1:0-1981 GCA_036405615.1 Prosthecobacter sp.
CGGCGCCGCTGAGGGCAGCAGTGGCCAGCAGGGTTCCCCAGGCTGGTTTGTCGGCAGGATCTTCAACCTTTGGCGTCAGGCGGATAGGCAGGCGGAGCATAAACATTGAATGTTAGGGCAGAGACGTCCGAGTCATTATAGAAGCGATGCGGGGTACCGGCCGGGATGATGATGAATTCCCCTTTTTCCAGCGTCACTTCCTCGCCGTTCACCTCGCCTTCGATGCGTCCTTCCAGAACCAGAAGCACCTGGTCGCTCGCTTCGTGGCTTTCCGGTTCAGGCCCAGTCTCTTTGCCGGGTTCCAGGCGCATCATGGCCACCTGGCTCTGTTCGGTTGTGTGGAGGGCTTCGAACCACTCCCTGAAGTTGTGGACGCTTTGCGGCTTCATCGTCCTTATTTCGCCTTTGCCATCAAAAGTGCGTGTGCAGCCCTGAGGGACAGCCCGCCATACACCCGGAGCAGCAGGCAATAACGATTTCATTTTGCAATCTTCGTTATGACTCTCTCTCTCAATCCCGAACATCTGAAGCGCTACAAACAGGTCCTCGCGCTGATGATCAAACACGGCCATGGCGAGCTGGTGAAAAGCGCTCCCATCGTGGACGATCCACTGGAGTTTGCTCCACCGCCCCCAGTCCCTCCCGGGGCCAAAGAACTCGCCAAAGATCTGGAGGCCATGGGGCCGACATTCATCAAGCTGGGGCAACTCCTCTCCACGCGCTCCGACTTCATTCCTCCTGCTTACATGGAGGCATTGAGCATGCTGCAGGACAACATCCAGCCCTTTCCTTATGAAAAGGTGGAGGCCATTGTAAACGTGGAGGTCGGAGCGCGGATATCGAAGGCCTTTCAGACCTTTGATCCGGTACCCATGGCGGCGGCATCTCTGGGGCAGGTCCACTATGCGGTCCTGCGCAGCGGTCAGGAAGTGGCGGTGAAGGTTCAGCGCCCCAACGTGCGCGAACAAGTGGCCACGGACCTGGCGGCCATTGCCGAGATTGCCGATTTTCTGGACAAGCACACCGACGCCGGGCGCAGGTTTGAGTTCACCAAGATCGTCAACGAACTGCGCAAAGCTTTGCTCAGAGAACTGGACTACCGGCTGGAGGCCCAGACCATGCGGCTGATGCGGGAAAAGCTGGCCGGTTTTGAAAGGCTAGTCATTCCCGCCCCCATCGACGACTACTCATCCGGCAGGGTGCTGACCATGGAATACGTGGAGGGCACCAAGATCACCAAGCTTCATCCCATCGTCCGTCTGGAGGTCGACGGCGCGTTGCTCGCCGAGGAGGTGTTTCGCTCCTACCTGCACCAGATCTTGATCGTGGGCGTCTTCCATGCCGACCCTCATCCCGGCAATGTTTTTCTCACAGCGGACAACGGCAAAGTGGCCTTGCTAGACTTCGGCATGGTGGCCCGGGTAGGCCCGGAAATGCAAGATCACCTGCTCAAGCTTCTGCTGGCCATCAGTGACGGTCAAAGCGACCGCGCCGCCGCTGTGGCCCAGGCCATGGGCAAAGAGAAAGATCACTTCGATGAAGCTGGATTCCGCCGCGAGATTGCGGAGATCGTCAGCCAGCAGCAGGGGGCCACGGTGCAAAACCTTCAAGTGGGCAAGATCGTGATGAACGTTACCCAGGTGGCGGCCAGGACCGGCCTGAGCATGCCCGAGGAACTGACCATGCTGGGCAAGACTTTGCTGAATCTTGACCTGGTAGGCCGCACTCTGGATCCCTCATTTGACCCGAATGAATCCATCCGCAGAAATGCCAGCGAACTGATGCAGGCCAAGACCATCAAAAGCCTGTCCTGGGCCAATCTTCTGAATTCGCTGATGGACGCCAAGGAACTGGTGGAAAAACTGCCCGGGCGTCTCAACCAGTTTCTGGAAGTGGTGGCCAGCAACAAACTCAAGATTCACCTCGATACCATTGATGAAAAAGTGGTCATGACAGGCCTGCAGAAAGTCGCCAACCGGAT
>DASWXG010000700.1:0-3443 GCA_036405615.1 Prosthecobacter sp.
TTCTATGCCCCTGCCGGAGGTGTGAACAACCTGTCGTTCCAGTTCCAGGCAGCTAGCGTTGCCGATGTGGACCTGCTGGGGAGCATCACGGACAACCAGACGGTCATGGAAATCACCAACTTTTCCATCGCCCCAGTGCCGGAGCCGGGCAGCCTGGCCCTCGCTTCCCTGGGTTTCATGATTCTGCTGCGCAGACGCAGACTGTGCCGGGCCTGACGGGCAAGCGGCTCACTCTCTAACGACCGGCTCATTAACGGCGGCACTGCCAATGGCGGTGCCGCCTTTTTTTGTGCGGAGCAGGCCGACAAAAGCAGACCTGCTGGCAGGATCAGGCAGGAAGCATATCCTTCGGACGGCAGCCTGTCCGCAAGGAGGAACCTTCAAGAAAAGGCTCCGGCGGAGGAATCAGGCAGCATTGCGCTCAATGCGCTTGCGCAAGATAGGGGGGCGTTCGCCTTTGACCACCGCTTCATTGATGGAGACGGAGCGGACATCCATGCGGCTGGGGACATCATACATCACGTCCAGCATGATGCGCTCAAAGATGCTGCGCAGCCCGCGCGCTCCGGTGCCGCGTTTGACGGCTTCCCGGGCCATGGCCAGGAGGCCCTCTTTGTTGATGTTGAGGTCTACGCCGTCCATGTTCATCAGTTTGGCGTACTGTTTGAGGAGCGCGTTTTTGGGTTCTGTCAGCACACGCACCAGTTCCTGTTCGGTGAGAGCCTCTAGAGAGCAGATGACCGGAAGGCGGCCGATGAATTCCGGAATGAGGCCGTAGCCGAGAAGATCTTCCGGCTCCACCAGCAGCGGACCTTTCTTATCCTCCGGCTGGGCCTCGTCCACATTCATTTTGAAGCCCATCGTCTGTTTGCCCTTGCGGCGTTTGATGATGTCTTCCAGGCCCACAAAAGCGCCGCCGCAGATGAACAGGATGTTCTCCGTGTTCACCTGGATGTATTCCTGCTGCGGATGCTTGCGCCCTCCTTGGGGTGGGACGTTGCAAATCGTACCTTCGATGATTTTCAGAAGGGCCTGCTGCACCCCTTCGCCTGACACGTCCCGGGTGATGCTGACATTGCTGGTGGTGCGGCCGATTTTGTCGATCTCATCAATGTAGACGATGCCAATTTCTGCTTTGGCAATGTCGTAGTCAGCGGCCTGAAGCAGGCGGAGAATGATGTTTTCCACGTCCTCGCCCACGTAGCCCGCCTCTGTAAGGGTGGTGGCATCGGCGATGCTGAAAGGGACGTTGAGAATTTTAGCCAGGGTTTTGGCCAGGAGGGTTTTGCCGCAGCCGGTCGGGCCAAGAAGGAGGACGTTGCTCTTCTCGAGTTCCACGTCATCCGGCCCTGGGATACGGCGAGGACCCGCTTCTTTTTTGGCGGCGAGCTGCTGGCTGTGAAGGATGCGCTTGTAGTGGTTGTGCACAGCTACACTCAGCACTTTTTTGGCATGCGCCTGCCCGATGACATGCTGGTCCAAAATGGCAGCGATGTCTGCCGGTTTGGGGACCGACAAAGCGGGGACTGTGTCTGACTCCTGGGCTGCTTCTTTGTCCAGGATGGCCTTGCAGACCCCGATGCAGTTGTCGCAAATGTACACCCCTGGGCCGGCGATCAGTTTGCGCACCTCCGCATGGCTTTTGCCACAGAAGGAGCAGAGGGTGACTGTCGAGGCGCGAGGCATACCTTTAGTTTCGCATGAAGGGGGGGAGGGAGTCAAGAGGCCGCACAGAAGGCCGGAGCAAAGATTAGGATCGTTGCCCCATCATGGGTCAGACTGCCCGGAGAACCGGGCAGTTCGACTTTTTCCAAAGACTTCCCTGCTTATTCGGAAATCTTCAGTTCCTTGCTGCTCTGCAGCACCTTGTCCACCAGACCGTAGGCGGCGGCTTCCTCGGCGCTCATATAATTGTCACGGTCGGCATCGCGCTCGATCACCTCAGGGGTTTTGCCGCAGTGGTGGGCGAGGATGCGGTTCAGGCGGCGCTTCAGTTTGTACATGAAGTCAACCGTGCGCTCCACATCGCTGGCCGTACCCCGGGCACCGCCGGAGACTTGGTGGATCATGATGTCGCTGTTCGGCAGGGCAAAGCGTTTGCCCTTGGTGCCTGCGGAGAGGAGCACGGCACCCATGCTGGCGCAGATGCCGATGCAGTAAGTGTTCACATCGCAAGTGACGAACTGCATGGTGTCATAGATGGCCAGACCGGCGGTGACAGAGCCGCCCGGGCTGTTGATGTAAAAGTGGATGTCCTTCTTCGGATCCTGCATCTGAAGGAACAGGAACTGCGCGATGATGACGTTGGCGACCTGGTCGTTCACGTCGCTGCCCAGGAAGATGATGCGGTCCTTGAGAAGGCGGGAGTAGATGTCGTAGGCACGCTCCATACGGCCTTCGCTCTCGATGACCGTCGGCACGATGTAGTTGCTGGGCGGGGTGATCAGGTTGGGAAAATCTTGGGAGTTGGACATGGTAGTGGTATTGAAAGAGGGGCAGCGCACCTTGTCAAACAAGGCCGTAGCTCCCGGCGCAAACATTACGCCTGCCCAGGGGAAGGGAGATGTGCAAGTGTGCGTCCGGTCACGAAAAAGCGCTTGCCCATTTGGAGTCAGCCCCTATTTTGCCCGCCCTTTTCCCGGGCATGGTGCCTGGGGAGGGAAATGCAAACCTAACCGCTTTTCTTTCGGATCTGTGCCTTTTAAGGCATTGAGCGTCCGGCCTTCCGGCCGAAACGTGCGAAAGACCGGCACCCCACCAAACTACATGTCCCAAGTCCTCGCAGAACTCGTCGAAGCCGGAGTCCATTTCGGTCACCAAACCAAGCGCTGGAACCCGAAGATGAAGCCTTTCATCCTCGACTCCCGCAACCAGATCCACATCCTCAACATCGAGGAGACCGTCAAGCAGATCGACGTCGCCGCTGAATTCCTGGCCGACCTCGCCCGCAAGAACAAGCGCATCCTTTTCGTCGGCTGCAAGCGCCAGGCCCAGGAGGCCATCCGCGAAGCGGCTGAAGCCTGCGGCCAGTTCTACGTGAACCACCGCTGGCTGGGTGGCACCCTCACCAACCTCGAAACCATCCGCAAGAGCGTCGCCCGCCTTGGCTATCTGGAAGAGATCGAGAAGAAGCCTGAGTTCAAGCTCATGTCCAAGAAGGAGCTCGCCTCCCTGAACCGCGAGCGCATCAAGCTTGAGCGCAACCTGCGCGGCGTGCGTGGCATGGAGAAGTATCCTGACGCTGTCGTCATCGTTGACTCCGCCCGCGAACACATCGCCGTTCACGAAGCCCGCCGCCTCGGCATCCCGATCGTTGCCCTTGTCGACACCAATGCCGACCCGGACAAAGTGGACTACCCGATCGCCGCCAACGACGACGCCATCCGCTCCATCCGCATCATCCTGCAGAAGCTGATCGACCCCGTCATCTCCGCCACCGCTGA
>DASWXG010000701.1:0-9951 GCA_036405615.1 Prosthecobacter sp.
GGTACTGTGGATGCCAAGGGCGCCTTGAAGCTGGTGGGGAAAACCGGAGACGGAACAGCCTTCACCGGCTCCTTCCCTCGGGGGTCGGCCACACAGTTTGCCGTGTTCTTCAACCCCAACAAGCTGACCAACAGCTACTTCGCCGGGGAAATTGCCCTCACGGCCCGGAGCGACAGCAAACTTCACATGCTGCCAGCCTCCACCGGATACGATTTCCAATGGAAGAAGGCCGCCAACGCCAAAGACAAAAGCTATCGCGACGGCTTTGGCCCACTGGATGTCCTGGTTTCCATGGAGCCTTGGACAGTTCCTGCCAAGGGCGAAACACTTGGCGCATTCCTCGGGATTGACACCACAGAAATATTCACAGTGGCGTATGACGGAGTCTTTCCAGGCTCTGATTACACCAAATACACCCCGGTCAAAGCTGGTCTGACGGACAAAAACACACTCCGTATCGCCGTGGCGGGAGCCGGTAGCACAGCGGGAACCAACCAGGATCTGTGGGCAAAAATCTTGATCCCAAAATTTGACCTCAAGACCGGCAAATTTTCGGCCACTCTCAATATCGAAGATACCTTTACCGTGAACAGCAAGCCCAAAGTCATCAAACGCAAGGTGACTTTTGAAGGGGTGCTCCTTCAATTGGAAGCTGACAATCATTCCTCTTTCCTTGTCGGTCAGATTATCGTTCCTCCCCTCTACCCCAAAACCGAAACAGTCTCCAGTTCTGCTTTTGAGTTCCAAGGCGATATCACAGTAGATGCCGTTTATGCAGCAGCAGCCCCTACTGCAGGAACTTATAAGGGCGTCATCATCAGACAACCAAATGAACCAGAGGATTCACAAGACGTGATGATTCCCTATGCTACAGGGACCCCCGGCCCACCCGCCGGTGCGAACATCACCTTCACAATTTCACCTGATATCCAGACCCTTACCTTTCAAGGCCGAGTCCTGAAACTCAGAAATGACGGACGAGGGACCAACAACATCATCACTTACGACGATCTTCCCGAGAAGATTGGCAATAGCTGCCTCGTCCATTTGCAGATTCATGGCACCACCAAACGTGTCGTTGGAATTTTTGCGACATACAATCAGTTTGCGCGGTCTGGTCTTTCAGTCGTGACCAGAGTTTCGAATTTCCTGCAACTCGACAATTCGATCATCAAGCAATAAGCAGCTTCGAAGTTTAGAGAATCAGCCCCCTACGGCTCGTCCGCAGGGGGCTTTTTTGGCTTTAATTCTTCACACCCCCCATAAACCCGCGCCCGATCACGGTGTCCTGATACTCCCCAGGCGTAAACCCGGCTTCGCGCATCAGGTCTGCATACTCGCCTGTGCTGTAGCATTTGCCCTGGGTGGAGTGCATGAGCAGGCAGGAATATTCGGCAACGTGCAGAGAACCGGTTTTGCCGGCATTGATGATGGCGTCATGAATGATGAGCAGACCGCCCGCAGGAAGGGCGGCATAGGACAGGGCCAGGAGTTCGCGGACTTCCTTCAGCCCCCAGTCATGCAGGACGTTGGAGAAGAGATGCACATCGCAGTCCTGCGGCAGGCCTTCAAACATGTTGCCGGTGATGACCTCGACGCGCTCGGCACAACCACGTTCGGCAATGAGCTTGCCCGCGATGCGGTCCACTGGAGCCTGGTCAAAGACCACCCCTTTCACCTGCGGATGCTGGGCGGTGATGGAGCACGCATAGATGCCTGAACCTGCGCCGATATCCAGCAGACGGCTGCGGCCTGTAAGATCCAGCTTCTTGGCCAGGGCCTGGGCGAGATAACGCCCCCGGCAATCCATGGCCGCCGTGAATTTACGGGCAAAGTCCTCCTGCTCCATCGCCTTGTGCCAGTCGAACGATGCCTTGTCGCCAGACCAGCCCGCAGGTTTGTCCGTGCGCAGCACCTCCAGGAAATCCCGGGCGATGGGGCGGTCATGCAAAGATGCGTAGTAAGGGCCGAGGAACCATTCGGAGCCGGTGCAAAGAAACTCGCGCCCAACCTCCGTGAGGTGAAACACCCCGTCCTCATTTTTGACCCATTCATGGGCCGAAAAGAGAGTCATCATCACATCCGCTGGGCGCTCGGCAAAGCTGTAATGCGCACAGATTTGCGCCAACGATGACGGGTTTTCTCCCAACCAGGTGAAGAAATCCAGCTGCAGCGCGGCCGTGGTGAGATCCACCGCATAGAGACCGTCGCGGTAGCGGTAGAGGCTCAGGGGATCGGTGGCGGGGGAGGCGGTAAGGTCAGTCATGCAGGGAACCATGGAATGCAGCGAATACGTATGCTACCGGAGAAAACAACCCTTCTATCTTCCCATGACTCCCATCCTTTATGTGAAAACCGGCTGCCCTTGGTGTGACGAAGTGCTCGACTACATGGACGAGCACAAGCTGTCCTACAAAAAGGTGGTGGTCTCCGGCAACCGCGAAGCGATGCAGGAGATGGTGGACCTCTCCGGCCAGAGCAAAGCCCCGACCATGGATTGGGACGGCGAGGTGCTGGCCGACTTTGGCGTGGATGAGCTGATCCCCTTCCTCAAGGCCCGCAAGGCCATCTGATGCTGAGCGCCAAACGGTCAAGGCTTGGAGAAGCTGTCGGCAGGCAGCTTCTCTATTTCCTCCAGCAGGCGGCGTGTAAACATCGCCGCTCCTGCCGCATTCAAATGGTATCCGTCAGGGAAATAGCGCGGCTCCAGATGCATTGCGGCTCCGCCTGAAAGCACGGGCACGGCGGCCTTGTTTGCCTCAGTCAAAACAGACTCCGGCAGGGCGTAAGGCTGCGGCATCGGAATGGCCACCAGCATGGCCTTCACGCCTTCTTTTTGGAAGGTGCCCAAAAGATCCGACAGGCAGCGGACGGACTCCGCCGGAGCCTGCTTTTCTACGGATGCAGCCTCTCCTCCCTGTTCAGGGGTCCCCGCCTCGCGCCTGACGGCCAGGGTCTGCGTTGTTTCCGTGTACCCCGGCACCAGGTTGTAAAAGACCAGCGGCTGAACCCGCCCCCGGTGGGCAAACAGCATGGAGCCCCTGGCCAGCACGGCTTTCGAAATGGCCTCTACATCACCCGATTGCTCACTTAGCAGCTGGGGCATGTCCTGCAGGCTTGTGTAAAAGGCCGCAAGACGGTCCGGCTCTGCCGGTGCATCCAGCAAATGGGGACGGCTGGTGCCAATGATCACCAGATGGGGCTTGGCCCCTGTTTGGTCAAAGTAGCGCCGGTAGCCATAGTACCACTGGCTGATGTTACTGCCGTCCGGATACATGGCAGCCAGTTCCACCTCCCGCCCGGTGCGTGCGGCCAGCCCCTGCTTGAGCATTTCGGCATCCAATCCTTCGCGCGACAGTGAATTCCCCACGATCAAGACTTTCAGCCTGGAGTCAGCCGCAGCTTTGAGTTCTGCGGCCACGTCCGGCAGGGAGCGGATGTGCTTTACGTCCTTGGAGAGATGCACCTCAAACAGCCGTGCGCCCACCTCCAGCCCCCCTAGCAGGAGAACGAGAAACCAGAGCACACGGGCTTCAGCAAAGCGGAAGAACTTCATACTTTTCAGAAGCGGAAATAGATGAACTCCGCCGGGATGGGCGGCGGGAAGAAAAGCATCATCAGTACGAGATAGCCATACAGCACGGCACGCCAGATCCAGGAAGTCTTCAGCAGGGCGTGATCATCCTTTTTATACTCCAGCCATGCTTCAAAAAGCAGCCAGGGGAGAAGGAAAAAGCCGATCAAAGAGACGCTGGTCTGCACAAAGGCTGTCCACTCCCACCCGCTACCTAGCCGCAGCAGAAGGGCCCAGGCTTGAGAGAAGGTCTCGGCACGGAACATCAGCCAGGTGAGGCACACGAGGTGAAACGTAACCGCCCATTTCACCACCACCAGCCAGCCCGGAGTTGGCTGCCCGGTTTTCTTTTTGGCTCCGCCAAAGGCCCGGTGCACGGCCAGCCACAGGCCATGAATGCCGCCCCACACCACAAAGGTCCACGCCGCCCCATGCCAGAGACCGCCCAGCAGCATCGTCACCATGAGGTTCCGGTAGGTCCCCCAACGTCCGCTCCGGTTGCCCCCCAGGGGGATATACAGGTAGTCTCTCAGCCAGGTGGAAAGGCTGATGTGCCAGCGCTGCCAGAAGTCCTGCGGACTGATGGCGAAATAAGGGCGGCGGAAGTTTTCCATCAGGTCAAACCCCAACCAGCAGGCGGTGCCGCAGGCAATGGAACTGTAGCCTGCAAAGTCTCCATAGATCTGAAAGGCAAAGGCATACACTCCCACCAGCACCTCCGCCCCGCCCAGCCGAGCAGGATCCGAATTGAACACATGCCCCGCCAGCCAGGCCATGTTGTCTGCTACCACTACCATTAAAAACAGGCCGGTGACGATGGCATACAGCCCTTCCCGAAAGCGGCGCTCATCACAAGCGGGACGCTCGCGCCCCATTTGCGGCAGGAGAAGCGTGGAACGGTTGATCGGCCCCGCCACCAGCTGAGGGAAAAAAGAGATGAACAGGGCAAACTCCACAAAGCTGCGGGAAACCTGTGTGTCCCGCCGGTAAACATCAATGGTGTAGCTGAGTGCGTGAAAGGTGAAAAAGGAGATCCCCGCAGGTAGCATGAGCTCCACCACCCAAGGGGAGTGAATCACGCCCGCGCTCTGCAGCAGAGCAGACATCTCCCGGGTAAAGAACCCGAGGTACTTGAAGATGCCCAGAACAAAGAGGCTGATGACGATGCTCCAGCCGATCCAGAATTTCCTCTTCTTCTCATCTTCCGCTTCCGCGATCCGGAGGCCTGCATGGAAGTTCAGAACAGTACAGAAAAGGATCAGCGACAGGAACCGCCAGTCAAAGCAGCCGTAGAAAAAATAGCTGGCCAGCAGCAGCCAGCGGTTCTGTCCGGCAAGACGCAGGCGGCTGTAAACCAGCGCCACCACGATGAAGAAAAGCCAGAATCCGAAGCTGTTGAACCACATGCAAAGTCGGCCGGCGCGGCGGGCGCACGGCGTTGCCCTCATTCACCGGTTTTGACCATGAATCAACTGCCTAAAGGACTCTCCAAGGGCAAATTGCAACAGCGAGCGGAGGCTGTCCCATTGCGATGGACAGTTGCCTCCGGCCTCTGGCGCGCTATGCATCCCGGCCCATGAAGATCCTGGTTACTGGCAAAGGCGGCCGCGAACACGCCCTCATCACCGCATTGAGCGAATCTCCGCAGAAGCATGAACTCTATGCCTACCCTGGCAGTGATGCCATCGCCTCCCTGGCCACCCGTGTGGATGTGGCAGGTCTGCCGGAACTCATCGCCTGGATGAAGGACAACGCCATTGACCTCTGCGTGGCTGGTGAAGAGGCCTGGCTGGTGAAGGATCGCGGTCTGGCAAACCTTTGCGCTGAAGCCGGCATCCCCTGCTGGGGTCCGTACAAAGAGTCCGCCCAGCTTGAGGCTTCCAAAGTGTTCGCCAAACGCTTCCTGCAGCGTCACGGCATCCCGACCGCGGATTTCAGCGTCGCCACCAACGCAGAAGAGGCCCGCGCGGCACTCACCGAGTTTCCCATCGTGCTCAAGTTCGACGGTCTGGCCGCCGGCAAAGGTGTGGCCGTGTGCCCGAACCGGGAAGAAGCTGAAGCCTTCATCGAAGATGTCATGGAGAAACGCATCTTCGGCGCGGGCGATCTCCTGGTCGAGAAGTGCCTCTCCGGCCCAGAGATCAGCATTTTCGTCTCTGTCTGTGATGACCAGTATCAGATCCTCATGCCCGCCCGCGACTATAAGCGCATCCGGGACAATGACCAGGGCCCGAATACGGGAGGCATGGGGGCTGTGGCCAGCCGCCAGCTGGCGTCCGAAGAACTGCTGCAGCAGATCGAGAACGAGATGGTGAAAGTGACGGTCGCCGGACTGAAGAAGGATGGCCTCAAGTACCGCGGATTCCTGTACTTCGGCATCATGCTGACACCCACCGGCCCACAGATGCTGGAGTTCAACTGCCGCTTCGGCGATCCGGAAGCTGAAGCCGTGATGCCCATGCTGCGGGGCGACTTTGCCAGCTATGTTTTTGAAGCTGCCCAAGGCACACTGAAACCGGAACTGATCCAGTTTGCCGAAGGCTGGAGCATCTGCCTCATTTCCGCCTCCGCCGGATATCCCGCCAGTTCCCGCAACGGCGACGTCATCTCCGGGCTGGAATCCGTCGAGGGCGCTCGTGTGTACCACTGCGGCACCCGCAAAAATGCACAGGGTCAGTTTGAAACCAACGGCGGCCGAGTGCTCGCCGTGGTGGCGCAGGGCCACACCCGCCAGGAAGCCCGCGACAAGGCCTATGCCGAATCCCGCAAAGTGACGTTCGACGGCCTGCAACGCCGTGGCGACATCGCCACCATGCACTTCGAGTAATCTTCACTCACCTGCTGCCGGGTCCGCGACAGCAAAAAGGCCTGCACAGCATAAGCTGGTACAGGCCTTTTTTGGTACAGAGCTTGTTCCTTCCGCCACTCAGGCAGCAGAGGCGGCTGTCTCAGGGGCCGGTGGTGAAGTCAGTAGCTCCCCCAGAGGCTCCTTCAACAGATCGCGCTGCCATGGCATGAGCACATTGATGCCTGCCTCTTCAGCCACCACTTCCTCAAGCGTGCTGCGGGAGCCGAGCAGGCTGCTTTCCAGGTCCAATGCCTCGGCGATCTTGTCGCGCAAGCCGCAGAGCCGGTCGATTTGGTCCCGCTGGGTATCACTCAGGCGGGCTTTGGCTTTCTTGACCCGCTGCGGCCAGGCGGCCTGCCCTGCGCGGAAGACCTCCGCCACCAGGTCGTGAAACTCCTTCTTCCAGCGCGGACGCCAGCCACCGGGCGGATTCATGACACCACCCGCCTCAAACGTTTCCGCGTAGGTCACCATTTGCTTGTTGGACATGACACGGTAGCAAGGAATGTCCCGCTCCATGGCAATGTTTTCACGCCAGCCCCACATGGCTTTCAGAATGGCGAGACCTTTGGAGTGCAACCTGCCGCTGCCCTGGACGCGCCACGGGTCTTCTTTGGGGGCCATGCTGCGTGCGGCCACATCCTCCTGAAGGTCCAGGCAGCTCTGTTCAAACCAGGCTTCCCGGTGCTTTCCCTTCAGCAACTTCATCAGGTAGTCTGCCAGAGGAATGAGGTACCGGACATCATCCACGGCATAGGAAAGCATGTGTTCCGGCAGTGGGCGACGGCTCCAGTCTGCCTTCTGGGAGGCCTTGGAAAGCTGCAACCCAAACACTGCCTGGATCAAAGCAGCCAGGCCAAACTGGCGGAAACCGACCAGACGCGCGGCAATCTGAGTGTCGCGAACAACCTTGGGCGCCCAGTCATAGGTGCGGCGCAGCATAGTCAGATCATAGTCCGAGCCGTGAAACCAGAGCTCGTGACGGTCCAGCAAGGCCAGCAAGCCCGAAACATCGCCGATAGCCAGCGGGTCAACCAGGGCATAGCGCCCTGCGCAAGCGACCTGCAGCAGGCAAAGTTTTTCGTGATAGTGATGAAGCGAGTCTGCCTCTGTGTCCAGGCAGCAACGGTTTTCTCCCGTCGCCTGCATATGGGCTTCCGTCTCCTGCAGCCACTGCTGCAGATGCTCTGGCGTGTCGATGAAGACATAGTCGCCAGGCGTGGTGGTCGGGGGGGTCAGTGGCAGCACATCGCTCATTTCAGGCCCGTGAGGAGGATTTCAGCATTGTTGCTGGTACGGTTGATGTTCCGGATCAGCAGTTCCAGCGCCTCCACGGCCGGCACCTGGGCCAGCTGCTTGCGGATGGCGGACACACGGCGGAACTCGTCCGGGTGGTAGAGGAGGTCGTCGCGGCGGGTCCCGGACTTCAGCACGTGCAGAGCGGGGAAAATGCGGCGCTCCGAGATTTCACGATCCAGGGTGGCCTCCATGTTGCCCGTGCCTTTGAATTCCTCAAAGATCACGTCATCCATGCGGTTTTCCGTCTCGATCAGAGCGGTGGCAATGATGGTGAGGCTGCCCCCTTCTTCCACATTGCGGGCTGCGCCAAAAAACTTCTTCGGCTTGATCATGGCCTTGGTGTCCATGCCGCCGGAGCCGGTGCGGCCTTTGCCGCCGCCCATGCTGTTGTAGCCACGCGCCAGACGGGTGAGCGAGTCGAGAAGAATGACGACATCCTTACCCGCCTCCACCAGACGGCAGGCGCGCTCGCGCACGAGTTCAGCCAGCTGGCTGTGCCGTTTTGGGCTTTCGTCAAAGGTGGAACTGTAAATCTCACAACCGCTGACAGACTCTTCAAAATCCGTCACTTCCTCCGGCCGCTCGTCCAGAAGCAGGATGATGAGCGAGATCTCTTTGTGATTGTTGACAATGGACTTGGCGATGTCCTTCAGCAGCACTGTTTTGCCGGAACGGGGAGAGGCATTGATCAAACCACGCTGGCCTTTCCCCAAAGGCGCGATGAGGTCCATGATGCGCACAGACACCGGGCAGGGCTTGGGCATCTCCAGGATGATCCGCTCATTGGGGAACATCGCTGTCAGTTTGTCGAAATGAGTCGGCGGCTGCCAGGTATCGATCGACACGCCATCCACTTCCAAAATCCGGTCGATTGCCAGATATTTGTCCCGGTCCTTGGGTGCCCTGGCATAACCGGTGATACGGTTTCCGGGCCGCAGATTGAATTTTCTGACCAGGAAAAGCGGGATGAAAACGTCTTCCGGCAACGGTGCGAAGCTGTACTTAGGATAGCGGATGAGACCAAAATTGTCGGTCCCAATCTCAAGGATGCCGTCAACCTTCACACGTGTGCGATGGTCTGCCATCCAGGCCAGCAGATCATAGATCAGCTGATGCTTTGAACGGCTGGCGTTCATTTTGAAACCCACCGTTTCCGCCAGTGCCTGCAAGTCAGCCAGGGAAGACTCCTGAAGATCGTTCAAGGACACCTCCACAGGAAAAGGAGCCTCGGCAGAAGGCGGGCCGGATTTGTCAACAGCAGCCGGTGTCGCAGTTTCTGCCACAACCGGATTTTCAGCTGCGGGAGCGGCTTCCCCGCCCGTTTGAGGCAGCGCAGATGGAGTCGCGGTCAATACAGCCTCCGCAGGCGGTGTGTCGGTGACAGGAGAAAGGACTTCGGTGGAAGTCTCGGAGGAGTCGGTTGGATTCATGCTTGCCAATGCTGTCTTGCCAGTGTCAGCACCTGGGCTTCAAGAGCATTGAGATCACCGTCATTCCAGATGACCACATTCGCTCTTTCAACTTTGGCTTCGATGGGCCACTGAGCCCTCAACATCTGTTCGATTATTGATTCGTCGAGACCTCGACGTTCCATCAACCGCCTTTTCTGAACTTCCGGGCTTGCCGCCACTACGATGATCAGATCCGCTGAAACTGTGGCACCAATCTCATAGTGCAGGGGCACCTCCGCAAGGAAAAGATTTTCCCCGGCACCTGCGCAATCTGCACGCTGCGCTTCCAGTCTGGCCAGGACTCCTGGGTGAAGCAACCCCTCCAGACGGGCTCTCTTAGCATCATCTGAGAAAATTTCTGAGCGCAACCACGCCCGGTTGACCACCGCCCTTCCCTGATCTGCGGACACGGCGGACGGCCCAAAAGCCTGCCGGAGCTTGTCTGCCATGGACACATCATCCAGCAGAAGCCCCACGGCTGCATCCGCAGAAAACACCGCCTTTTCCTTCAATGCCAGATGCCGGACCAGCATCTCGCTGACGGCACTTTTACCGCAGCCGGCTCCACCCGTTAAAATCCAGGATTTCATAGTAACGTCAGCCCCCATAAAGCACGCAGGCAGGTGATCCAAGATCACCTGCCTGCGGCAAGAACGAATTTAGCTCTTTAGCACAACTCAGTTGTTAACGGTCGGCAGCAGATCGCTGCTTGGGCCGCTGGCCGTAGCTGCAGCTGCGGTAGCACCGCCGCTGGTGTGCATGTGAGGGTTAACCGGCTG
>DASWXG010000702.1:0-4083 GCA_036405615.1 Prosthecobacter sp.
GTAGTAATGACGTTTGATGTGCTCAAAATTCACCGTGGAGGCAATGCCTGGGAGCTGGTAGAGGTGTCTCAGATAGCTGCTTAGCTGAGGGTAGTCCCGGATCTGCTGCACGTTGCATTTGAAGTGACCGTGATAGACGGCATCGAAACGGATCAGGGTGCAAAAAAGCCGCCAGTCTGTTTCCACCAGGTCGTTGCCTAACAAGAAGGGTGAGGATGAAAGCCGCTTTTCCAGGCCGTTGAGGGCTTCAAAAAGATCAAGCGCCGCTTTCTCGTACGCACTCTGTGTGGAGGCGAAACCTGCGGCATAAACACCGTTGTTCACCTTTTCATAGATGTGTTCGCTGAGAGCCTTCTGTTCTTCGGCCAGAGCAGGTGGGAACAGCTCAGGCAAGGTATGCCGGTGAAAGGGGCGGAACGCTTCCGCAAACATGCGGCAGATGTCGTCTTCCGAGTTGTTCACGATCATTCCGCGTTCCATATCCCAGAGGACGGGGACGGTGATGCGGCCCTTGAACCCGGGCTGAGATATTTCATAGGCTTCCGCCAGGTATTCAAAGCCGTTGGCTTTGTCGCGGCCATGGCCCGGACCCTCGCGGAAGGCCCAGCCTTTCTCATCCCGTACGGGATCAGCCACCGTCACACCTACAGCCGGTTGCAGACCCAGAAGTTCACGGACGATTAGCGTCCTGTGGGCCCAGGGACAGGCGAGGGAGACATACAGGTGGTAACGTCCTTCCTCCGCAGGAAAACCGCTGCTGCCATCGGTCGTCACCCACTGGCGGAAGGCATCTTCCTGGCGTTGGAAGCTGCCGTCTTCAGATTGTTCTTCCGGAAACTGGGCCATGGCAGCAGCGGAGAAATGTCTTCAGTTAGGCGGAGCGACCAAAACCTCGGAGGCATGGGAGATCTTTGGCAGCTCGGCGCCTGCTGCATAGGGCCACGTGGAGTGGCATTTGCGGCAGTAAAATTCTTTTTCAAAAAGGCCAAAGTTGCTCGCCCACTCCAGCAGCAGCGGAGTGATGAAATACTTGCGGGTAAACTGCGGGTATTCCACGGCCAGCGAGCCGCAGTCCGGGCAGCTGAAGATGTGGTTGCAAAGCGGATCGTGGGTGTCGTGCAGATCCTGGATGAAGGAAACCGCGCGGGAATAGTCCGGGTCCGGTACTTGTACAATGGAGAAGGCTTTGGGCTTGGTGAAAAAGATGAAGCGTTGAATATCGCTCTCGTCATGCATGCGCGCCTTGAGGCCATGGCGGCTCAGCATATCAGCCAAACGCTCCGCTTCATGCACACTGTCCATGGTGGCTAGGTTGATGTAGTTCATGATGTTGAAGGGTCGTTAATGGTATTCGAAGGGGTGAAAGGGGATGCGTTTGATCTTTTTTGGGACGGCCACTTGGAAGGGCTGGAACGATTCGCGTTTTACAAGGCTGGCAGGCATCCTGCCCTTGCATTTCGTCAGTGAAACCCGCACGGTCGGCAAAAGGCGAAAGGAAAAAGCGTTGAAAATCAACGCGTTTGAGTGGTGGCACGGCGGGGTATGGGCCGTGCAGTACAGGGAAAATGACCCTGCGCTTCTTAGCAGGCATGGACTTCCTGAAACCACTTTTGCCTTTCACTATGAAAATCGCCCCTACCTCCTCCTTCACCGAAATGGATGATGAAGCCCTGATGGCCTGCCTGGCAGCCAAGGAACCGAACGCCCTGTGGGTTGTTCACCAGCGCTACCACTCCATTCTGAAATCCATCATCATCTCCGTCATTCATGACGAAACCGAAGCTGATGATGTGCTTCAGGAAGTCTTCATCCAGATCTGGACCAACGCGGCCAACTACTCCGTCGCCAAAGGCAAAGCCGCCGGCTGGCTGATCACCCTCGCCCGCCGCCGGGCCATTGACCGCCTCCGCCAGCGTCACGCCTACCAGATGGCCACCGAGCGTCTGGAAAAAGCCTCGAAGCCTTCCAATGCCTACGAGATTGAAAGCGCCCATCACGACATCGAAAACCACGACATCCGTAACTATCTGAACAACCTCCTGCAGACCCTGCCGGTGGCCCAGAAGGAAGTGGTGGTGCTTGCCCACCTGCATGGCATGAGCCAGCGCCAGATTGCCTCGGCCATCAGCCTGCCTCTCGGCACGGTGAAAACCCGCCTGGAACTGGGGATGCGCAAGCTGAGCCATGTGGCCTGCGGTGCGCAGCACAAGGTGATGTAAGACTTTCACAACGAGTTGAAAACCTTCCCACGGCCGGATCCTGGAAACCTGTTCTGGGACCCGGCCATTTTGTTTCCAAAATTTTCTTCGCTCGAAGCAAGTCTGGTGGTCGTCACCTGTCTGCCGTTTCTCAGTGCTTCGACGGATCTTTAAGAGATCAATGCGTCTTGCTGGCTTCCACCAGATAGTCAAATGCGCGCCGTGCGCGGGCCAGTGTTTCCGGAATGGATTCGTGAGGGTGGCCTGCCAGTTCCAGAATGAGGGAGCCCTTGAATTGGTGAGTTCTCAGCTCTCCGAGCAGCCACGGCCAGTCAATGATGCCTTCGCCTGGGTTGAGGTGGGCATCGTAATTTCCGCGATTGTCATTGGCGTGCAGCATCTTGAGATGTCCGGACAGCTTGTGCACCACTGTTCCGAGTTCCCCGGCGAGGCTGGCATGGCCGGTGTCCAGGCAGGTGCCCACGTTACACTCGCGAATCTGGCCGAGCAGATAGAGCATGTCACTGGTGTGGCCGAACAAAAGATGCGGCAGCATGTTCTCCAGCAGGAGGTTCACCCCGAGGTCCTGGCATTTGCGGGCAACGATATTGAGCGACTCGGCCGCCAGATTCATGTGCTGGAGGAACTCTTCCTGCGGGGGACGACCTTCGCGTTCCGGTCCCGGATGCAGCACGATGTGCCGTGCCCCCATGGCGGCTGCCGCCTCGCACGCCACCACCAGCTCGTTCACCGCACCTTTGCGCGTGGGTTCATGAAATGAGGTGATGTCGATGTGGTCCGCAAAAGGCGCATGAAAGGAAAACGGGTGCAGGTCCAGCGCCCGCATGCGCTCTCCGGCCTTCTGCACCTGGTCGTGCTGATGGTAGTCCAGGTGTTTGGGAAAAGAGCAGATTTCGATCTGGCGAAATCCGCTCTCGGAGATGCCGTCCAGCACCTCAAAAATGCTCCGCTGGTAAAAGCAGCCGGTGGACAGTCCGATGGGCCATTGGTTCATAACATGGGGTGGGTGGTTAAGGTTTGACGGAGAGGAGCGAGGCAGGCGCCGGCATCGCAGGGAGAATGGCAAAAGCCCTTTTCCCGGGTTGAAACACAGTTGAAATCCACCAGTTCATCCAGGCCATTGGCGCGCAGGCCTGCAAAGATGCGGGTGTAGAAATCGGCCCGGATGGCGGCGCTGTAGTCATTCCAGTCCACGCCCCAGCCGTATTCGGGATTCTCAAACTTGGAGCGGATGTATCCTGCAATGTGGCGCGGATGCCATCCCCGGGCGAGCAAGCAGCGGGTGATCAGCTGCATGCCCGCCGGTTTCAGAAGGCGATCATTGGGGTCATCCACCAGGATCCGCATGCATGGCGGCAGCAGGTGCCCGGGGGTGCGGTGGTAGGTCTCTGGCCAGCGCTCCTTAGGGTCGTGATGGTCCGAGTAGAAAAACTCGTGAAAACGCCGGAGGGGGGAGACCAGGTATTCCTCCAGCAGTTTGGCCGTGCCGTGAGACTGCTCTGGGATGCGGACGCAGGCCCGCCGGGCGAGATCCCTCACATCCGATTCCGTCTGGCGCACTTGCAGCGCCAGTTTCACATCCATCTCATGCAGCGGCACCACTCTTACCAGGGAGATCTGGTCCCGGAGCAAGGGATCATCCGCCAGACCCTGCATCCAGGGTTTGAGGTAGTAGGTGAAGGGCTGGCGTATCATCCGGGAATACAGCGGGTCGCCATATTCCGAGATATCCACCGAGACGATTTCCCTTCTCCCGGAACGGCCTGGACCTACATGCACGGCCGTGATTTCCACGGGCACTTCTGTAATGGGTGCCGCCTCTTGTTTGATCCTCTGGGCCACATACTCCATTACCAGGGATTGG
>DASWXG010000703.1:0-2709 GCA_036405615.1 Prosthecobacter sp.
GATCTGCTCACCGCGCTGGAAGTGGATCCCCTTTCAGTGCTGACCAACTTCGGCGAGTCTTTTGCCGAGGCCCCTTTTGATACGGGCAGCGCGCCGGACATCATCCTTGGCATCTTTGACCCCGTGGCCTGGGCGCAATACTTCATGCAGATTGTCGGGCTGTACATGATGATCGGCATCTCCATCATCATGTACGCACTCTTCTGGTGCGGGTTCCAGATCCAGGTCATCGCCCTTTATCTGGGCAGTGCCGTGGCCCCCATGTTCCTGGCCATGCTGGTCTTTGAACAGAGCCGTGACACCGCAGTGAAATACCACATCGGCATGATCAGCATCTGCTTCTGGCCGCTAGGCTGGGGATTGGGCATGCTGTTCACTGAGGCCATGATGACCTCCGGCATTCCGCAGGCCACGGCCCTGTGTGCGGTCATTTTCGGGCCTTTGATGTTTGAGCCCATCACCGCATCCATTGTCACGGCCGGAGCAGTCATCATCATCCTGCTGATCATCATCGTGTGGTTGATCGTGGTGCTCTTTGCCGCGCCCAAAATCGTTTCCAAGGCCATCACCACCGGAGCCCAGATCGGCATGGGCCTCATCTCTGCAGGGGCCAGCACGGCCAGCGGCGTGGCCACTGCCGGTGTGCAGGCCGCATCGGGGGCTGCAATGATGGCGGGCGGTGCCGCCCTCACCGCCAGCGGTGTGGGTGCTGGCGCAGGCATCGGCATGATGACCGCCGGTGCCGGCAGCATGGGCAGCAGCGTCGGGACCCTGGGCAAAACCGTGGGTTCCGCAGGCGACTAGACACTCTGATTTCCCCTTATGAAAGGCGTCACCAACATGTTCATCTCCAAAGACGGCCTGGCCATTTTCTGGTTCATGGTTGCCTGCGGATGCATTGCGGGCACCGCGTGGTACCTGCACGGACTGGCCATTGAGGGACGCGGTCGCATGCTGTTTGTGCCCGTGGAGCAGTATGATCTGTATCTGGACCGGGAGATGAGCACCCAGGGGCTGGATGAATCCGCCGATTTCTTCACCCGCCTGATCATGGAGACCGCGCTGAATCGCGCTCCCCGCGGCCTGGTGAATGCCGAGCGTCTGGGGCTGATGTTCATTGGCGACGGCTATGACCTGGTGCTGAAGGACGTGGAAGAAAACCGCCGGGAATTCCGCAGCAAGCAGATCCACCAGATGGTGGAACTTGGGAAGGTCAACATTGTCCACCACCCGGATGGCAGCGCCATCACCAGCACCGCCGGACAGGTGATCCGGGTCATTGTGGACCCGAATCTGAACGAGACCATCGTGCAGGCCTTTTGGGTGGACGCCACCCTGGAACTGCGCCGCAACCAGAACCTCCGGGACAACAAGCGCTTCATGTATGTGTGCTCGGACATCTCTTTCACCATGAAGGAAATGGCTCCCCCAGAGAAGAAATCCTCCTGACATGGCTGCCCCCCTCCCAAAGAAAAAAAGTGCCATCGACACACTGGTCGCCAAGGACCAGACAGCGGTCTTCTGGTTCATCGTGGCCTGCCTCGTGGCCGGAGGCTGCGCCTGGTACCTCGTGGTCATGTCGGAGGAACTCAGGGCCCGCCCCCCGTTCGTGGTCATGGACGGAACAGGCAGCTACTACATCTCCCCGGGCCTCAACTACAACAAGATGCTGCCGATGCATCTGAACCTCACCGAGGCGGCGGTGGAATGCATTTTTGACCGGGGCCCCAACGGACTCACACGTGCAGAGCAGATGCCTTTCTACTGCAACAAAATCGGCTACAACGTCATCCGCAGGATGCTGGAAAAGGAGGCCCGTTACTTCCAGACCCAAAAGGTGCACCAAACCGTGGAGATCCACGACCGCAAGCTGATGGGGACCAACAATACCATGGCCGTCACGAACGCCAGCGGCCTGGTCTACCGCCGCAGCACCTTCAATGGCAAGGAGCAGCTGGAGACCTACCGCTTTTATGTCCAGTTCGTCTGGCGGCTCAACCCGGACCTCCGCCGCAACAAGGCATTCCCTTCTGTCATTGAAGATTTGCAGAAGTACGAACTGGAAAAAATCAGCGATTCATGAGCCCTGCCCATCTGTTCACCGGTCTCATCACCGGCTTCTGCCTGCTAGCCCTGCCGCTGACCGCCCAGGTCCAGACGGGCCGCGAGCTCGTCAAGCTTGACTCCCGAAAGCTGGTCCATGACATCGCCATCAATGCCACAGTGGCGACCACCATCACCTTTCCGCAAAAGGTAACCTTGATGACAGGTTTCGGCCTGGTCACTGACCCGAATGCGGTCACCGGGATGTCGCAGGCCAAGGTGGCGATTGTTCACTATGAGAATGTGGCGGCCGATACGCTGGTGGTGCGTCTGGTCAAAACCGGAGAACCCTGCCACGCCACCATCCGCACAGCGCAGCACATTCACCTCTTCCGTTTCGTTCCTTCCCCGGAAGCCAATCTGGCGGTTATCGTCCCCCCGCCGGAAGAGCACAATGCGGTGACACCTGTCAGTGCCGAACAAGTGGTTAAAAACCGCATTGATTTTAACTCCGAGGAACTCGTCGGGATGCTCAGCAAGGTCAAAAGCCGCAAGGCGCTCCAGACGCTCAATCCGGGTCTCTTCAGCGGATGGCAGGAGCGCAACGGCCTGGACATGGCCACCACCCACCGGGGTGTCACCACCACCATCTATGAAATTCACCGG
>DASWXG010000704.1:0-2373 GCA_036405615.1 Prosthecobacter sp.
CCTCAGCCGCCAGAACAGGCTCTGTGAGGAGGAAGTGTTCCCACAAGGCCTGTCTTTCCCCATCCGTCAGCGAGGGCTTCAGCAACAGGGCAGCAAGGCCGTTGTCCATGTCTCTTGCCACCGCAGAAGCGCGGTCCGTAGCCGAAAGACGGAAGTGCCCCAGCGGACAGGCATAGTGACGCCCAAAGAGCATTTGCACCTGGATCCGCGCACCGGCAGGAACAGGCTCCGCCAGCACAAAAACCGCCTCGTGCCTCTCGCCGTAACGGGCGGCGCAACTCCAGCCCGTTTGCGGATCTCCATCGATGGCCTGGGCTGCATCCGCCGGGTTCTTTCCAAAGTTGTTCTTGGAATAGCTCTGTGTCGCCGAGGCGATTTTGACCGGGCGGCCGTCGACCGTCACCTTGAACTCGCCCATGAAGAAGTCCCCTTTGGGACCTTCGTAATTGCACAGGCCAGGGCCATGGGCGGGCAGGCTGTCGTGAGGCAGCGCTTCCAGGCGGATGGCTGAGATTGCTTTGCCTGTGCCTTCCAGAGTGAGATCATAGATGTCGGACTTGGTGATGTCTCCGGAAGCCAGCACCGCCCCGTCAGGCTGAAGAGTCAGCAGCGGCAGATTCGACGTGGCTTGGACGGGTTTGAGCGTCTGCCAGATCACAGAGCGCTCCCGCTCGGTTGCCAGCCAGTCAGCAAAGGCTTCCTCCACTGTTTTTCCAGCCTTGGCAGCCGGCCACTTTGACGGAAGTTCTTTCAGAAGAACCTCCGCTTTTTCCAAACCGGCTTCATGCGCAGCAGCCATGCCCTCATCCGGCAGATCCAGGTCCGGCTCATCCGCATTGTTCAGGAAAGCCATGATCCCGTAGTACTCCGTATGGGTGATGGGATCGAACTTGTGAGTGTGGCACTGAGTGCACTGCAACGTCAGGCCGAGCCACGTGGCACCGGTCGTGGCCACGCGATCCGTCATCGCATGAAAGCGGAACTCCAGCGGGTCAATGCCCCCCTCCTCGTTCAGCATGGTGTTCCGGTGGAACCCGGTGGCCACCCGCTGGTCCTGCGTCGCCCCGGGCAGCATGTCGCCCGCCAGTTGCTCGATGGAAAAGCGGTCGAACGGCATATCCGAGTTGAGAGCCTTGATGACCCAGTCACGGTAAGGCCAGATGCTGCGTTCCCGGTCCTTTTCATAACCGTTGGTATCGGCATAGCGGGCCAGGTCCAGCCAGCGGCGGGCCCAACGTTCGCCATAGGCCGGTGACGCCAGAAGGCGGTCCACCAGACGCTCATACGCGGTCCTCTGGGTCGCAGACTCCGCACCCCGCTCCTGCAGAAACACCTGGATCTCCTCCGGAGTTGGAGGCAATCCTGTAAGATCCAGCGACACGCGCCGGATGAGCGTATGCGGGTCTGCCTCTGCCGACATCTGCAAGCCGGTTCCGCCCAGTTTCTGGCGGACAAAATGATCCACAGGGTGCTCGCCCGCAGGAACTGCTGCCGCCACAGGCCGGGCAAAGGCCCAGTGCGGCGCGTAGGGCGCGCCTTCCGCCACCCAGCGTTTCAAGATGTCCTTCTGGGCTTCGGTGATGGGCTTTTTCGCCTGGACTGGCGGCATGATTTCGTCCTCATCATGACTGAGAATGCGCCGGATCACCTCGCTGGCCTCCGGCTTGCCTGGGACAAGGGCCATCTCGCCTGATTTCCCGGCTTTCAAGGCCTCTTCGCGAATGTCCAGACGCAGCTTGCCCTTCCTTCCCTCCTCATCCGGGCCATGGCAGTGATAGCAATGGTTGGAGAGGATCGGGCGTACATCGCGCTGGAAATCCAGTGACTCCGCCCAAAGCGAGGCAGGAAGACAAAAAACAACGGCGGGTAAAATGGACAGACGGCAGGCCATGGGGGGATGATCCAAACCCTCTTAACGTCTTCCGCAGCCATCTCCTTCACCCCGGCAGGATCATCCATGAGTTCCCCGCCGTGGCGGGAGGATCATTCGTCACCGCTGAGCACCACGCTTCCCGACGCCAGCCTGCTGCCATCAGCCGTGACAATTTCGCCGCTGATCTGCACCAAGCCCGGCATCACGCCGTCCCTGCGGGCAGAAATCGTCAGCGTTTCCCCCGGCGGGATGCTGCCCAGGATCTTGAACTGGCGCACCGCCGTGAGCCTGACATTCCGGAGCGGGCTGTCTCCCCTGTCGCTTTGGGCCAGCACACCGCCCAGCTGGGCCAGGGCCTCAATCATAATCACCCCAGGCAGCAAGGGCTGGCCTGGGAAATGGCCCGCCAGAAAGGCCTCGTCCCCTTTTAAAGTCCACCGGGCGACCGCAGAAATTCCAGGTTCCATTGAAACCATTTCATCCAAAAAGCGAAACTCAGG
>DASWXG010000705.1:0-9546 GCA_036405615.1 Prosthecobacter sp.
CAGGTGCCCCACCGCCACGCTGCCGGCGTCAAACCGCATGATGAACGGTGCAACCGTGCCCGGCGGCATGAAGGCGCGGGACCGGTTCACCTGGGCCACCGTTTCAGACATGGCCTGGCTCATGTCCGTGCCCGGGTGAAACTGCAGTTTCATGATCGAGGCACCCTGGATGGACTTGCTCTCCACATGCGCAATGTTGGCGATGTAGAGGAAGTGGTACTCATACCGGTAGGTGAGGTAGCCCTCCATCTGCAGCGGGTCCATGCCGCCATACGGCTGGGCCACGTAGATGGTGGGGATGCCCAGCGGCGGGAAAATGTCCCGGGTCATCCGTTGCAGCGCCAGCCAGGCCCCCAGACACACCGCCACCACGGCCACAAGGACGGTCCAGGGATGGCGGAGGGCAAAGCGGGCCAAATTCATGAAGACGGTGTTACAGGAACGGTTGGGTGTGGAAAAAGAGAGCCGCTGAAAACTCACCGTCACCGGGGTTCTTTCATGACATGCACAGCGTTTTGGGAATGCGGCTCACATTGTTAACAAATGATGCAGAACTCCTGCGGCTCCGCAGAGGGCGATGACTGAAATGAGATTCAATCTCGTGCGTTGCATGAGCAGGAAGGACACGGCCGCCAGGACGGCAATGAAGACGTCGAAGCCTTGCCCCGGCGGCCAGAGCGCATCCTGGGTGAACTTGACTCCGAGGTTGAGAATCACGCCCACCACCGCCGCTGTGATGGCGGTGAGGGCGGCACTGAGCCGTTTGACTTCTCCCATGCGCTCGATGTGGGGAGCGCCGAGGAAGATAAACAAAAAGCATGGCAAAAAGGTGACCCAGGTGGTGAGCAGGGCGCCCAGCACCGCCGCCTGCGCCGGAGGCAGCCCGCCGGGAGTCTGCCAGCCGCCGACAAATCCCACAAACTGCAGCACCATGATCAACGGGCCGGGGGTGGACTCTGCCAGCGCCAGGCCGCTCATCATCTGCGCGTGCGAAAGCCAGCCATGATGTTCCACCGCTTGCTGGGCCACGTAAGGCAGCACCGCGTAGGCCCCGCCAAAGGTGACGAGCGCCGCCTTGCTGAAGAACAGCCCTTCTTTCGGCACCGTGTGCTGCCAGCCGAGCCAGGTTCCCGCTGCCAGCACCGGCAGCCACCAGAGCACCAGGCAGATGCCGGTGACCTTCAGCGCCCGTGTCCAGCTCGCTTTCGGTGCTGGTGGCAGCACCAGGATCGGCGCGCCGTCTTCGTGGGCGGAGCCATGGCCTTTGCCTGCCGGGAACTGCCGGGGCCAGACGGAATGGCCCACCCACCCGAGCAGTGCCGCGCCCAGAATGATCCAGATGAAAGAGACGCCGGCGAAGTAGATGGCTGTGAAGGACATCAGCGCGACTGCCCAAAGGGCCGGGCTTTTCAGCGCCTTTTTGCCGATGCGCAGCACCGCCTCCAGCACAATGGCAATGACGGCACCCAGCAGCCCGTGGAAGATCGCCGCCAGCCAGCCCACATGACCTCCGGCCATATAGACCCAGCTCAGCGCCAGCAGAAGGAAAACGGAGGGAAGCACGAAGAGACCCCCGGCCAGGATGCCGCCCTTGACCCCATGCAGACGCCAGCCCAGGTAGGTGGCCAGTTGCTGGGCTTCGGGACCGGGCAGCAGCATGCAAAAGTTCAGCGCATGCATGAAATGGGTTTCGCTGATCCAGCGGCGGCGGTCCACCAGTTCCCGGTGCATGATGGCGATCTGCCCTGCCGGGCCGCCAAAGCTGATGAACCCAAGCTTGAGCCAGTAGCGGAAGGCTTCGCGCAAGGACGGCATGGAGGGCGGCTCGTTGCTGTTCATCATCTTTTGTTAGGTTTTCTGCCTTTGGCACTGAAATGGGCGTGCAGAGCATCCAGGCATTCAAAACCGCGCTGCAAAATCTCGGCGTCGCTCCAGCCCATCTGCGCCCATCCGCGAAAAATGCAGAGCAGTCCTGCCCCCTCCTGGGTGCCGTAGCGGCCGTCGTCCAGATCGGCGTCATGCACCGTCTCCGCGATGCGTTGGACACCGGCGTCGTTCAGTCCGAAGACCCTGACCAGCGTTTCAAAGGTGCAGCGGTCTCCTTGATGGCCAAATTCCACGCCCGTCATGTCATACGGGATGGCATCGGGGTGACCGCTGGCATCCGAGGCGAAGACAAACTCCGCCTCGGGGTCGATCCATTTCCGGATCAGCCAGGCGGAAGCCACACGGTCCACCTCTGGCCGGGGCCGTGTCAGCCAGCGGCGCTTTTGAAAATCCTTGATGGCATGGCGGCGGCTCTTGTCCGCCCCTTCAGCGCCCCGCAGCTTTTGCAGCACGCTTTCCGCTTCCGTTCCTTTGGGGCTGGTAAAAAAGTCCACCTGCCGGATGGCCTGGAGGCGCGCCGTCAGTTTTTCCAAGGTGTCTGCAGGCGGCGGCGCAGCTTTGTCCTTGCCTCTGCCTTTGCTTTTTCCTGGCAGGCTCTGCTTCGCCTCCTCCAGCCACTCGGTGTAGTCGGCATCTCTCGCTTCCTGGAAGAGGGAAATGATCTGCGCATCGCTCAGGCCATCCACCTCCGCCGCTCGGATGAGAGTCGCTTCGCCCCCTTGCTCCCGCACCCGCTGGCCCAGCCATTGAAAGGCTTCGTAGTGCGGGGCCGTGTCTGGCAGGACGTAGGCGGAGGTCTTCAGGGACACCGCACCCAGACGTTTGAGCTGCCGCCACAGGGACAGCCGTGCGGCACCGCTTTTGGCGGGCAGGCCATAGAGAAGCAGAAGCCAGGCAGGGGAATTCACGCCGCATTCATGAAGTGTGTAACAGGTATTTCAAGAAGAAATACCTGTTACATCAGGCGGGGTTGCGCTTCGCCACCTTGGGATGAAGACGGCCAGGAGGCTCTGTCCCTGCGATGAATGATGAATCCAGGAATTCTCACACCTATGAACACACACACCACTGCCGGGGCACCCAAAAGAAAGTGGGAGAAGCCCGTCCTTCAGGACACCTCCATCTGCTTTGAAGCAACTTGCTACACGATGCACATCGGGGGCGGGGTCTGAACCTTTTGAGGAAGGAGGCGCGCCATTAAAATCATCGTGCTGGGTTCTGCGGCGGGGGGTGGTTTGCCCCAGTGGAATTGCGCCTGCGAAGGCTGCGCAGCGGCGCGTGCCGGCGAGATTCCCTGCCGCACCCAGACTTCCCTGGCGGTCAGCGCAGACGGGCACTCCTGGTTTCTGGTCAACGCTTCTCCGGATCTGCGCACGCAGATGCAGGCCACCCCGGCGCTGCATCCGCTGCCGGGTGAAACACGCGGCATTCCTCTGGAAGGCGTGCTGCTCAGCAATGCCGACCTCGACCACACCCTGGGCATCGTGCTCATGCGCGAGTCGGAGCAGCCCCTGCATGTCTATGCGCCGGAAGGTGTCCGGGAAAGGCTGTTTTGGTTGGATGAGATGTTAGGCCGGTTCTCCGGCCTCACCTGGCATGACTCCTGTGGCGGCGAGACGCCTCTCAGCACCCGGGAGGGAAGGCCATCCGGTCTCACCTGCCGCTGCGTGCCCGTTTCCGGTGCTGCGGATGGCAAGGAATCCGTGGCCTACGTCCTTCGCGAAGAGCGCACCGGCAAGACCTTGCTCGCCGCACCGGACGTCTCGGTGATCTCGGAAGAGCTGGCACGGGAGCTGACCCTCGCCGACGCCATCTTCTGGGACGGCACGTTTTGGAGCGATGATGAACTGAAGCGTTTTGCGCCGGGCAAACGCAGCGCGCGTGGCATGGGCCACCTGCCGTTGTCTGAAACCGGACTGGAGATGCTGGCTGCCAGCCCCGCGTCCTTGAAGGTGCTCATCCACATCAACAACACCAACCCCATCCTCCTTCCGGCCTCGGCACAGCGCCGTCTGGCGGAGGCTGCGGGCGTCACCATCGCCGAGGACGGTCTGGTGTTTAACCTTTGATATGAAAGCGGACCACGCCCCGCTGCGGGAGGACGAATTTGTGGCAGCGCTGCGTGCCATCGGAGGCCGTGCCTACCATCACCGCCATCCTTTTCATGAGCGGATGAATGCCGGCCTGCTGGATGCGGATGCCGTTCGCGGCTGGGTGGCTAACCGGTTTTGCTACCAGACGGCCATTCCCCGGAAGGATGCAGCCATCCTCTCCAACTGCCCTTTGTGGGAAGTCCGGCGCGGCTGGCTGCACCGCATCACCGACCACGACGGCACCGCCCCGGGCGAAGGCGGCATCGAGGCCTGGCTGCGGCTGGGCCAAGCCTGCGGCCTGACCCGTGAGGAGATGCTGGATGAACGCCACGTGCTGCCCGGTGTCCGGTTTGCCGTGGAGGCCTATGTGACCTTCACCAAGGAAAAGCCCTGGCCTGTGGCGGTCGCCTCTTCACTCACCGAGCTGTTTGCTCCCGACCTCATGGCCACCCGTCTGCAGGCCTTTGAAACTCATTACACCTGGATCGCCCCGGAAGGCTTGCAGTACTTCCGGAACCGTCTCACCCAGGCACCGCGAGATTCCGGTGAAGGCCTGGCCCTCACCGTGCAGCACTGTCACACACGGGATTTGCAGGAGCAGGCGCTCGCCGCCCTTTCCTTCAAATGCGATGTGCTCTGGGCCATGCTGGACGCCATTGAACACCGCCATGGAAAGGAAGCGGCTGCACGATGAGCCTCCTGAACGGGCACAGCCACCCGCGCCTCGCCGCGAAGGCGGATCTGCGCATGGACCCCGTCACCGGCCAGCCCGTGCTGCTGTATCCGGAAGGCTTGCTTCAGCTCAATGACAGCGCCCATGCCATCTTGCTCCTGTGCGATGGCAGCCGTTCCGTTTCGGGCATTGCCATGGAGCTGGCGGAGCAGTTTGAATGCGAACCGGGGGAGCTGGAGGCCGATGTCCAGGAGTGTCTGCAAGGTCTGCATCAGCGCCAGCTACTGGTCTTCACACCCTGATCATGAGCGCCGGTCCCCGTCCTTATGCCTTGCTGGCGGAGCTCACTTACCGCTGCCCGTTGCATTGCCCGTATTGCTCCAATCCCACACAGGCGGCAGGCGGCAGCGAACTCACGGCGGAGGAATGGGCGGAGGTGTTCCGGCAGGCGGCTGCTCTTGGCGTGCTGCATGTGGGACTTTCCGGCGGAGAGCCGCTGGCTCGCCCGGATCTGGACTCCCTGGTGGCTGCGGCACGATCACATGGCCTCTATACCAATCTCATCACCAGCGGCCTGGGCCTGACGGAAACTCGCGCCGCCCGCCTGCGGGATGCAGGTCTGCAGTCGGTGCAGATCAGCCTGCAAGCCCATGAGGAAAAGCTGGCGGATACCATTGCCGGGACACGTGCCCACCGGCACAAGGAAGCCGCCACGGCCGCAGTGCGCCAGGCGGGCCTGGCCCTGAGCATGAACATCGTGGTGCATCGAAGCAATATTGGTTATCTGCCGGAGATGATTGCTTTGGCGGCATCGCTTGGCGCGGAGCGGCTGGAGATTGCCAATGTGCAATACTATGGCTGGGCGGCCTTGAACCGCGACCGGCTTCTGCCCACGCGCGAGCAGGTGCAAAAGGCCCGGGAGACCGCGCTTGAGGCCATCCGCCGCTATCAGGGGCAGATGGCGGTGCTGTATGTGCTGCCGGACTTCTATGAATCCCGCCCCAAGCCGTGCATGCAGGGCTGGGGCATGCGTTATCTCACGGTGCGCCCCACCGGCGAGGTGCTGCCCTGTCCCACCGCCGGGTCCATCCCGGACCTGAAACCGGAGTCCGTGCGCGAACGCAGCCTTGCGTGGATCTGGAACGAGTCCGCCGCCTTCAACCGCTTTCGCGGCACGGACTGGATGCCAGACCCTTGCAAGAGTTGCGATCTGCGGGAAACGGATTTTGGCGGCTGCCGTTGTCAGGCGGCGTTGCTTGCCGGAGATGCCGCTGCCAGCGACCCCGTCTGCACGCTCTCGCCTCACCGCGCTGTGGTGGATGGCATCCTCGCCCGTGCCGGGTGGGACGAAAGCCCGTGGATCCGCCGCGAGCACCCCGCCGTGGCTGCGGCCGGACAGGTGTGGTAACCTTATGGGTTAGGCTGCTGCGCCCAGAAAGCCGCCGGTGGTGCCAGGTCGCTGCCGGTCTCATCAAAGCGGGTGCCGATTTCCTTCAGCGGCAGGGCCTTGGCCACATCCAGCCCTGCCTTGATGTTCGCCGGGGTGAAGACCAGCCGTGTTAGCGGCAGGCCGGCCAGCGCGGAGAGATCGCTCACCGGAGTTTCGGCGATGTGCAGGCGCTGCAAGTTGCTGCCCGCCAGCGGGGAGAGGTCCGCCACCTGGCTGCGATGCAGCGTCAGGGACACCAACGGCACGCCTTTCAGCCCTGCAATGCTTTTCACCGGGGTGCCGGTCAGCCACAGCATTTGCAGCGGGGATTTCGCCAGCGCGCCCACATCTGCCACCCGTGTGTCCACCGCATTCAGTTCCACCAGCGGTGCACCTTCCAGGGCACTGAGGTCGGCCACCGGCGTGCGGCTCAGGTACAGCTTTTGCAGGGGCATGCCCCGCAGCGGGGAGAGGTCCGTCACCGTGCTGTCCTCCAGATACAGCTCCACCAGCTTCATGCCTTTCAGCGGGCGGATGTCTTTGATGGGCGTGCCGCTGAGATCCAGCGCCAGCGGGCGCAGCTTTTCCAGAAACACCAGATTGCTCACCTTGGCCCCGCGCAGGCTCAGCGCCAGAGGCTGCCCGTCCTCGATGCTGAACTCGCCGTTGCCAGCGTATTCGTGGTTGTAGAATTTGATCTCGGTGTGCAGCTTTTCCGCTGTCCAGTAAACCGAGGCCGCACTCGCTGAAGGCGGCAGCGGCTGGGCTGGCGCGGTTGCAGCACCGGAAGCAGCCGGTGAAGCCGGAGCGGCAGGTGCAGCGGCGGCGGGAGCGGCAGGCTTTTCCCCGCAGGAGGAGAGCAGAGCCAGGGCAAGGAAGGGCAGGGCGGTACGGATCATGGCGGGGAGGGAAAGCGGGCTGGGCAGGAAGAACGGGCCGGCTCCGGCTGCATTTCAGGGATTGCTCGAAAAGGCGGGCTTTCCTTCAGGTTACTGCACATCGCGCAGCGCCACGGCGGGATCCACGCGGGCGGCAAACCACGCCGGGATCAGTGCCGCCAGCAGGCAGAGCACCACTGCGAGACCGCAGATGGAGGCCAGATCCGTGACCTGGACATGCGCGGGAATCTCGCTCAGGAAATAGATGTCCTGCGGGAAGAAGTCACGACCCGTGGCCTGGGAAAGCGCTCTGCGCAGATCATTGCGAAAGTGCAGCACCGTCATGCCCCCGGCCAGACCCGCCAGGATGCCCAGAGAGGCCACCACCCCGGCCTGGGCCAGGAAGATGGCGATGATCTGCCTCGAACGGCTGCCCAGCGCGGTGAGGATGCCGATCTCACGGCGCTTCTGCACCGTCACGGTGATGGTGGTGTTCATCACACAGATGGCGGCGACGAGCATGATGAAGAACAGCAGGAAGTACATCAGCGACTGCTGGTTCTCCACCGCCTGCAGTTGCGTGCCGTGGGTGGAGTTCCAGGTGCGTACGGACCAGTCCACCGGCAGATCCTCTTTCTCATACACACGGTAGGCAAAGGCCTCCGCCTGTTCCGGGTCGGCCAGCTCCAGCTCGATGCCGCTGACATCCCCCTCCAGGTTGAAGAGTTCCTGCGCCACGTTCAGCGGCGTGTAGCAGCGTTCACCGGCTGTGTCAGCGCGTACGATGCCCACCACCGTCAAGTCACGCGGCAGCACCACGATCTCGGCCCGTGCCGCACGGGCAGCCTCTGCATCCTGTGTTTCCTCCGCCGCGCGCAGGTCCTGGATCATCTGGCGGATGGTGTCGGACGCCAGCACGGAAAGCACATCGCCCATCTTGATGTTCAGCTTCTTGGCCAGCCGGTCCGTGATGATGATGTTGTCGCCCTTCAGGTCAAATTTGCCCTTCGTGATGTGCTTCTCCAGCTTGCGCAGCAGCGCGCTGTCGGCATCGGCACGCAGGCCGAAAAGCTCGGCCCCTTCCGGGTCGGAGTTTTCCAGCCGCACAGCCACACCCCCCTCGGCCATGGGCGTGGCAGAGACCACACCTGGCCAGGCCTGCGCCTGCTTCAGCACCTCGCGCCAGTTGGACCGGAAAGGAGGCGGCGCGCCTTCGGGCACCTCGCCTGTGTAGCGGGCTTCCTGGGTCATCACCACATGCGGTTCAAAACCCAGCAGCAGCTTTTTGAACTCCACCTGCCAGCCCTTGAACACGGACATCACCACCACCAGCACACCCACGCCCAGCATCACCCCCAAAACCGAGATGAAGGTGATGATGGAGACAAAGGACCGCTTCGGGCGCAGGTAGCGCAGAGCGAGAAAGAAAGGGGCGTTGGAAAGCATGGAGGCGGCAGTCTTTCAGGTTCAGTCGCGCAGTGCCACGGCGGGGTCCACCCGTGCGGCAAACCAGGCGGGGATGAAACCCGCGACGATGCAGAGGGCCACGGAGATGAGGCAGGTGACCGTGACATCCAGCGGCTGGATGTAGGCCGGGATGGTGGAAAGGAAAACGCCCTCGACCGCATGCACCTGGCCGTTGGTGGCCGCTGTCAGCAGCGCGCGGATGTCATTGCGCAGCCACAGCACCAGCAGGCTGCCGCCCAGGCCCAGGCCGGTGCCCACGATGCCCACCACCACGGCCTGCAGCAGGAAGACGTTCACGATCTGCATGGGCCGGGTGCCCAGTGCGGCCAGCACGCCGATCTCCCGGCGCTTCTGGGTGGTGACGGTGATGGTGGTGTTCATCACCGAAAACGCCGCCACCAGCGCGATGATGAAGAGCACAAACTGCATCATCGTCTGCTCGTTCTGCATGGCCGCCAGCCGTGCCTCGCCGGAATCTGTCCAGAGTGTGAATTTCCAGCCGGGCAGCGAGTCTTCCAGTCCTTTGGCAAAGGCGGAAGCCTGTTTGGGATCCTGCAATTCCACGGCGATGCCGGTCACTTCCTGGCCCAGTTGAAACAGGTCCTGCCCGGTTTTTAGCGAGACATAGGCATTCAGCCCGCCGGTTTCGGCCCGCAGCAGGCCGGAGATGCGCAGCGTCCGGGGGTTCAGTTTGATCTTCTCGAGAATGGCGCGCTTTTTCTCGTCGGAGTCCTCGTCATTCGCGGCGGTGTACTGGCGCACGGCCTCATTCACATTCTGGGAGGCATAAACGCTGATCTCATCCCCCAGCCCCACGCCGAGATGTTGCGCGTGAGCGTCGCTGATGACCACGGTTCCCTCCGGCAGGTCCAGGCTGCCGTCCAGCACATGGGTTTTCAGCTTGGCGAGGTTGTTTTCACCCTCTTTGGGGTCAAGGCCCAGTGCCAGGGTAAAGGCCTGCTGCCCGTCACGCTCCAGATACAGAACCCCGCCCGCATACGGTGAGGCGGAGACGATGCCGCCCTGGGTCCGCAAGATCCGCAGGCCCTCCTGCCACGGAGGTGCCTGGGTGGCCTTGGCATCGCGGGCCGCCAGCACATGCGGCTCGGCCCCCATCAG
>DASWXG010000706.1:0-12509 GCA_036405615.1 Prosthecobacter sp.
GTTTGTTCGGCCGGGATCTGGTTCACCGCCTGGATGATGAGGGTCCGGGTCGAAGGTTTCATTTTGCCAGCACAGAAAAGCAGGTTCAGGTGATCCACCAGCCGCTCCGGCGTTGCCGCGAGACTACGCTCACGGGCGATGTCCAGAGGAAAACGGTAGGTCTGCCATTGGGCAAAGCCCTCCATCATCGTCTGCCAGAGACGGTTGGGAAATGAGATGGCGCTGAAGCTGTCGGTGATCTGGAAAACCGGCCCGGCAAGATGGTTCTGCGTCAGCAGGCCGGGTGCGCGGTAATCCGGCCGGTAGAAGTTGAAGACACTGGGAGAAAACGTCGGCTCCTGGCGGCTGGAGTTGAAATAATCACCCCAGTCCCACCACAGAAGGTCCGGTACCTCCTTGAGGCCAAATGCCCGGGCCAGAGACATGCTGCGCATGACGGGCTCTTTGAGGCGGCCGTAAGAAGGCCGGTCCACACGGCTGGCGTCACGCGCCTCCGGGTCCAGCAAGACAGCCTTCACCACGGCAGCCAAATCTCCACGCACGCCCTCGCCGTTATCCGCAAACACAGCGGACACACGCTGCACGTAGGCCGGCGCCGGATTGTCAGTCACCAGGAACTGGATCAGCTGGCGGCTCACAAACACCGCTGTGTTCGGATGCTCAAAAAGATGGCGGACAGCCTCGCGAACATCCCGTTCAGCATTGGCATCGGTCGCGGCTCTGGCAGGAATCACATACCCGCCCAGAAGCACCTTTTTGCCAAAGTCATGGTAGGTGGCCCGGACAGTCATGGGCGTGGCAAGGTCTGCCTCCGTCCATCCACCGCCGCCCCAGTTGTGACCGCCGAACCAAAAGCCTGTCATCACCCGTGCCAGCTGGGTGATCTCCGCATTGGTGTAGGTTGCGATGGGGTGTCCCTCCTCATCCAGCTTTTGCGTGCCGTCCGGGTTCAGCTGCCACAGACCGATGGTGAACAGCTGCATGATTTCCCGGGCATAGTTTTCATCCGGGTAGCGGTTGATGGAGGGATCTGCCTTCTGGTTGCCCACATGGCTCAGATACCGGCCCATGACGGGGTGCATGGTCACCTCCATCAGAACATCCAGGTAGTTTCCAAAAGCCTGGCGGACAAAGATGTCATAGTAGTCGGCCATGCCCAGACAGCGGCTTTCCAGGTTGGCATCCCGCCGCGAGGTCACCAGAATCTGGCTGAGCGCAAAAGCCACTCGCTGGCGCAACTGGTCTTCTCCCTGGATCGCTGCCCGCGCGAAGGCGGTCATCATGTTGTTGCCAAACAGGAACGGCGCATCCAGTTCCCCGCCGCGGTTAAAATTGGTCTGCGACCGCTGGGTCAGCATGTCGTCATAAATGCCGCGAATGTAAGTGGAGTGCAGGGTGGCCGGGGCCGACATCTGCGCCTGCAGCCAGCCGTCAAATCCCAGAGACTGCACCTGGTGAATATCTTCCACCGTCGCGCCAAAAGCCGCCTGCATGAGGAAACGTGCTGCTTGAAAGCGGGTGACCTTTCCTGTGCCGCTGCCCGCATCTCCCTCTGTGCTGTTCCCGAACTCCTCGAGATAGCGCACCAGATCCCCGCCAGCCTCAGTTTCAGGCACACCGTCACCGTCAGCATCCACACTGACGGGCAAACCGATGCTGCTGACCGCCTGAGGGTCTGAACCAAGAACATTCACTTCTGTCCAGTCGCCCACTCCGTCACCGTCGCTGTCCACATCTTCCAAAGCCAGGCGGTAAAAGGTGGGAACAGGGCTTGTCAGAACGCTCGAAAAGTCCTGGTGAAACACGCCTTCGGACAGGGCAGGTGTTCCCGGAGAACGGGACCAGGCACCCAGGTTTTCAGCCTGCCAGACATGGGCGGTTTTATAAAGCAGCGGGGGCCAGCGGACCGATACATTCTGCCCGTCCCGGGCGATCTGTGCAGAGAAACGTGAGGTGACGTCAAACGGATCTGTCCCTGCGGCGGCCTCGTCAGCATTGCTCAAGCCGTCTCCGTCAGCATCCATCCCCGGCAGAAGAGGCGCTGCACTTCCCACCCATTGCTCCCAGGCATCGGCCATCCCGTTGCCGTTGAAATCTCCGGTCACCGGCACGGCAGGCAACCCCTGATAAAAAGGCGGCAGGCTGCTGGCCAGCAGCGGATTGCTGCCATGACGCTGCTCCACACCGTCAGGCGCTCCATCGTCATCACTATCCTTATCGTTAGGCCGGGTACCTGCCAGGTATTCTTCCAGATTGCTGAGGCCATCCAGATCGTAATCCACGCCAGCATCATCGTGCAGGTTCTTGTCCAGGCCGTAGGTGTCCTCCCAGACATCCGGCATGCCGTCTTCATCCGTATCTTTGAAGGGCGCGAAAGCAGGCGTGTCTTCCAGAGGGGTCGCCTGGAAAAAAGCCTGCACACCATCGTGCAACGACACATGCAAACGGTTGGCCACCGGGGGGTCGCTGCGGTTCATCCAGTTCGCCGTGTTGTTGTGGGCCGGGATGGCCAGGCAGCAGTTGGCAAAGGTACGGTTGATCACCGTCTGCCCGGAGTCCTGGTTGATGATGCTGAACGTATAGTTCCAGTTCGTCTGCGCCCCGGAGCTCGTGCCGACAATCTGAAACCGTAGCCGGTCTGAGATGTCCGCCCGGCCATGGCCGCTGAACCCGAGGGCCGCCTTGTGATCCGCCGGCGGGTTGGACCAGTCTGCATCCCACAGGTCCCAGCCGTCGTTGTCGGGGTGGCTGAACCCGGTGAGGTGATTGGTGAAAAGAAGGTGCGTCAGGCGCCCGGACTTCATCCGCAACGCCATCACAAAGGCATCGATGTTCGGATTGGCCGAACTGGCCACCTGCAGGGCCATCAGCTGGTTGTCCCCCCAAGGCATGTCCACCACATGGCTGCGGGTGTGATCCCAGACCAGCTGCACATTGTCCACCACCCAGGTGAAGGTGCGCGGCGAGGTGGTGATGACCGGCATCCGGGCCGTGGCGGCATCTGCCTCCAGTGGATCGGTTTTTTCCCTCAGTTCTTCCGCATCCGGACGGCCGTCTCCGTCGCTGTCAGCCAGGTTTGGATTCGTCGGCAAAGGTGTCCGCCTGGCTTCGTCTCCATCGCTCAGGCCATCACGGTCCGTATCCGCCAGCAAGGGATGGGTTCCGGTGTTACCGCCACTCACCCAGACACCTGTTCCAGTCTCCACCTTATCGGTTAGGCCGTCGCCATCGGTATCCGCGCCATGCGGATCCGTCTGCCGCGTCCATTCACCCGCATTGTCCAAAAGGTCGCCGTCCGGGTCGGCCGCACCATCATTGACAGAAGGGTTGAGACGGTGGGCAAGTTCCCACCAGGTGGGCATCGCATCGCCGTCACCGTTGGCCGTGGCATCCACAATCTGGACGGCATGAATGCCCACTTCATACCACGACGTGCGGAACAGCTTGAGGTTAAAGCTGCTGCCCGAAACATTCCGGAAACGGATGGTGTTACCACGCCACGGCAGTGCCTCGCTGGAAACCAGAGGCTCCAGGAAACGGGTTTCCGGCGCAGTGCTGGAGGTGACAAACCAGCGGTCATCAGCCGTGTTGTCATTCAGACGCAGCCAGCCTTTGGCCCCATCGTAAACCGCGCCCACATACACGATGACATCATAAGTGGCGTAGGGAACATTGCCAAAGGTCAGCGTTCCACCCTGGTCATTGTTAACGCTGAAATAGCCGTCCAGCAGTTTGCCCTCAGGACTGCCGCCGTTGCCACTGGCCCAAAAACCGGAGGTGGAGTTCCAGGACATGGTGACCGCTGTCGGCGCACCTGCACTGTTAACCAGCACGTCCGCCACAGGTGCTGCCACAGCCGTCTGGTTGCCCGTGGGGGAACCCCAGCTGTTCAGCGGCCTGGTGTAGTTCCAGTTCATCTGCGGTGCCAGCCCGGTCACGGCGAGCGGCTCTAGAGCACTGGACGGCTCCAGTTCGGAAATAAACTGCAGGCCAATGCTGCCTGCCCAGGCTGGCGGCTTGCTGCTGCCATCGGCAGGGTTGAATCCGGTCCGGACCTCCCAAGCGTCAGGAGCTCCATCATTGTCCGAATCCACCTTCAGAGGATTGGACGGAGGGGTGGCAGACAGCTCCGCGGCATCGTTTAAAGAATCGCCATCCGTATCCGCCCGCAAAGGGCTGGTGTCTCGGTCGATTTCCTGGGAATCATTCAAGCCATCGCGGTCTGTATCGGCCTCGTGAGGATCGGTTTTATGGACAAACTCCTCCGCATTGCTCAAGCCGTCATGGTCTGAGTCATGCTCCGCATCCGCAGGATTGCCGTCGCTCAGGCCGTGTTCATCTTCCCACCAGCGGGGCAATCCATCCCCATCACCATCCTGCTGGCCGGAGGGATGAATTTCCAGGCTGATGGCATCAATCTGGATCCAGCCACCGGGCGAACCTCCCGTGCGGATCAGTTGCAGCACATTGGCACCGGCCACGGGGGAGAAAGCCTGAGGCCCCGCATCTGCCTCCACCACCCAGGTCCCCTGGTGTTTGACCGTTTCGCTTTTTACGACCGCACCATTCAGCCGGACCTCCAGAGCATGCTCCCCATAGCCGTTCTCGTCCCAGCCTCCCCAGGCATGGTGCAGGATGAACCGGAGACGCGCGGATGGCAGAGCCTGGGCCGCCGTGAGATGAAAATGGAAACGGTTCTGCGAATTCTCAGCATAGAGCCCTCTTTCCAAATTCGTCAGCGGCTCGTCCGCCACCACATTGCCGACCGGAGCGGCATAAACCCCTTGGAAGTAAAAATCGTTGTCCAGCGCGGTTGCGCTTCCCGGCAGGGCATTCAAACCCCACGTCCCATCCCCGAACTCCTGAGGAGTTCCATCCTGCACCCCAAGGCTCCAGACCGGCACATATTCGGCCCGGCACAGTGGGACGGAAAGATACAGCGCCCCGGCAGAAAGGGCCCAAGCAGCGGAGGATTTGAAGCCGGAACGCATGAAATAGAAACGTTAGAATAACCATACTCAATCCTCTGTTATCCTGCAATGACGCTGCAATTTTTCCCCACAGGCATAAGGGGCAGCTTCCCCCGCGAGACTTGGCTCCCCCATGCCGCAAAGATGAGAATTCCAGCCGTTTCTCCTTCGTAATGAGGGGTTTTACTGGTTTTTGCCGCACCTCTGGCCACCAGGATTGCCACTTGACGGACGCAAACGGGGAGTGATTGGTTCGCCCCGGCTTCCGGGCCTCTATGATCGAGTGGGAAAAGCTTCTCTGGTTCACCAGCTACATCATTGTTTCTGCCGGGTTGTCCGCCTTCGGGGCGCACAAGGTCAAGATTCTGTACACCTACTGGAAACATCGGAAAAATCCGCCTAAAGCCGGAAGCCGTTTCACCGAACTGCCAATGGTGACCATCCAGCTGCCTCTTTTCAATGAGGGCGATGTCCTGGACCAGCTGTTCACCTCCATCAGCAATCTCGACTATCCCAAGGACCGCCTGCAGATCCAGATTCTGGACGACTCCACAGACGAAACCACGGTCGCCTGTGAACGCCATGCCCGGGACCTGACCGCCCAGGGCTTTGATGTCGAGTACCGTCACCGTGTGAACCGTCAGGGTTTCAAGGCAGGGGCTCTCGACGCCGCCATGCCCTTCGTGAAGGGTGAATTCATCTGCATCTTCGACGCGGACTTTGAACCGGCACCGGACTACCTGGAAAAAACGGTCCATCATTTCACGGATCCCAAGGTGGGCATCGTCCAGGCGCGCTGGGGCCACAAGAACATCGACTTTTCCCTCCTCACCCGCCTGCAGGGCATCCTGCTGGACGGCCACCTCATGATGGAACAGACCTCCCGCAGCCGTCAGGGAGATTTCTGCAACTTCAACGGCACCGCCGGTCTGTGGAGGCGTTCCGCCATCGATGAAGCCGGCGGCTGGCGTGCAGACACCCTGACTGAAGACCTGGATCTGAGCTACCGTGCGCAGATGCTGGGCTGGAAGTTTGTTTATCTCAATGACGTCATCGTGCCTGCGGAACTGCCGCCGGACATGGACGGCTTTAAATCCCAGCAGCACCGCTGGACCAAAGGCTCCGTCCAGGTCTGCAAGATGATGCTGGGCAAAGTCTGGCGCAGCAACGAGCCCTTCATGAAAAAGGTGGAGGCCACCGCCCACCTGACCGCCAACTTTGCCAACTTGCTGACCCTTTGCACCCTGGTGCTGCTTTACCCCGTGGACTTCCTGCCCTCAAACTCCTGGCAGAAAGCCCTCTTCATTGACCTGCCGGTGTTTCTTTTCGCAACGGTGGCAGTGATCGCCTTTTACCTGACCGCCCAGGGAGCCCAGAGCCGCTGGGGCTGGCTGAAGACCATCCCCTACATCCCGCTTTTCATGGGGCTGGGCATCGGGATGTCCATCAACAACGGCAAGGCAGTTTTTGAAGCTCTTTTGGGCAAAGAATCTGAATTTGTCCGGACACCCAAATACGGTGTCAACAGCAAGGCTGAAGCCCAGGCCAGCAAGAAGTCGTTCCGTTACAAGGCAGGCAAATCCCTCTGTTTGTGGATCGAAATGGCCCTGGTCTTCTACTTTGCCCACCTGACCTGGCTTGCCGTGGAGAAAGCCCAGTGGGGCTCCCTGCCTTTCCTGGCCCTGTTCTTTTTCGGGTTCCTGTATGTGTCCCTGAGCTCTTTGCTGAAGAGCTTCTCGATGGGCAACTTCAACTCGCGGAAAACGCCACCGCCACCCGCACCGGAAGAAGAACCGGACATTGCCGTGGCCTGAGACTTTTTGCCCGTGGAACGGGTGTCCATGGCACAGGCCTTGAGCTTCAACCGGTCATGACGCCCCGCCTACCCCCCGCTCACAGCGGACCTGCTCACTCCTTGGTGATCGTCTCGTCCAGATTCAGCAGCACGCGGGCTACCACGACCATCGGTGCCGCTTGGTCTCCTTCCGCCGCTTGACGCTGACGTTTCAGCAGGCCCAGCAGCACTGCAGCCTCGCTTGCTGTCGGCTTGCGTGCCGTGCATAGCAGAAACCCTTCGGCGACCGCCTTTGAATCATCTCCCGCTCCGGTCTTTTCCATCCGGGCTGCCAGATGCTCCGCAGCTTCCATGCTCAGCGTTTCATTCAGCGTCATCAGCGCCTGCAACGGCGTGTTGCTGCGTGCACGTTTCACACAGGCCGTTTCGCCATTGGGCACGTCAAAAGTGCTCAGGAACGGATACGGCGTGCTGCGGCGACGGAAGACATAGACGCTCCGGCGGTATTTCTGCGCACCGTCTTCCACCTTCCACGGAAAAGGCGCGTAGCTGGCCGGCTTCTCAAAGAGGTATTCCGGGGCGGGAGGCATCACGCTTCGCCCACCTAACGAATTGTTTAACAGCCCGCTGACCGCCAGCTGGATGTCGCGCACCACCTCGCCCTCCACACGGAACCGCGGGCCGCGCGCGAGCAACCGGTTGTAGGGATCCTTTTCCAGCAATGCCGGTGTCACCCGGCTGTCCTGCCGGTAGGTGGCACTGGTGACGATGAGCCGGTGCAACTCTTTCACAGACCAGCCTTTGTCCATGAAATCCGCCGCCAGCCAGTCCAGCAGTCCGGCATGGCTGGGCTTGCTGCCTTGCAGGCCGAAGTCTTCCGGCGTGTCCACCAGACCCGTCCCAAAATAGGCCTGCCAGACACGGTTCACAAAGGCACGGGCCGTGGTAGGAGCCTGCCTGGACACCAGCCAGCGGGCAAAGGTCAGGCGGGAACCGTCCGCCTTTTCCGGCAGAGGATTGTTCAGCATGACTGGCACGCCCGTCATGACACGGTCCCCCGGCTTCAAGAAGTCTCCACGCTTCAGCAGGTGTGTCATGCGCGGTTCCTCCCGGGCATCCAGGGTCAGGGTTGTGGTGCCTTCCGGATGCTGCTTCCACAGGGCTTCGATCTGTTCATTGACCGCGCGCCACTCCGCCACCGTGTTGCGGAAATGGCTGAAGGACATTGCGGCGGCTCCGTTGGCTTCCATGCCGCTGCCGGCTTTGGCATTCTTTTCCACCCACGCCCTCACAGAAGGCGGCAGGCTGTCCGCCACAGGCTCCGCAACGGTTGTGGCGCTGATCCGGTAACGCCCCAGGTTCATGGTCTGGAGGTCGTCGCTGTTCCAGCCGCCATGCTTCATGCTGAGACCTACGGTGAGCTCGGAATCCGCCTGCAGCTCAAGCGGCTTCTCCAGCACAAAAACCGCTGTACGCGGCACGTTTCTGCGGCCCGGACCTGCATCAATGCCCCAGGCTGTTTTGTCATTGCCATCGATGGCGTAACCAACAGGCCCGGTCACCCGGGCATCTTTGGCACTGTCCTTGTCGCGTGCATAGGCGGCAAGAGGGGTGTTTTCCGGCTCGCCAAAATCGGCCGTTGCCCTGGCAAACTTCAGCTGCACCGGCTTGCCATCGACCTTGATCTCAGCGGTAAACTCGGTCAGCGCCGCCATGCCTTTGACAGACCGTCCCGGTCCGTAGGCCGGCAGATTGGGGTCGTTCAACAACTCCAGGCGGAAAGCGGTGATCTTCGCCGCGAGATCAGGGTTCCTTTTGACAGCAAACTTCACATGCGACCTCGTCGGCGCATAACCTTGGGCCAGGATGCTGCCATCCGGCTGGCGCAGGGCCTTCTCTCCACCTGCGGGATCATCTTCAAAACGCAGGGTCGTCCACGCTGGCTGGTTGCCCCGCACTCCTGCCGCCCAGGCATCCAGGTGCTGGCTCCAGTCCGGGTTCTCGTGTTTCAGCTTGTCCTCCAGTTCACGAATCCCCTGGCGGATGCGGTTCCGTTCCGCCTGCTCGGCGGCCGTGTACACCACGCGCCAGGGCTCGTTGTCATTGTTCAAAAACGCGAACATGCGGTAGTACTCTTCCTGGCTGATGGGATCATACTTGTGGTTATGGCACTGGGTGCAGCCGATGGTGAGCCCGAGGACGCTTTTGCCGATGGTGTCCATACGGTCAAACATGGCTTCCATGCGAAACTGTTCCGGGTCCACGCCGCCTTCCTCATTGATCATCGAGTTCCGCAGAAACCCGGTGGCGACAATCTGGTCCTGGGTGGCTTTGGGAAGCTGGTCTCCGGCGATCTGTTCGATGATGAACCGGTCATAGGGCAGGTCGCGGTTGAAAGCGCTGATGACCCAGTCCCGGTAAAACCAGATGTGGCGCATGGGGTCCTTTTCATAGCCGTTGCTGTCGGCATAGCGGGCGGCATCCAGCCAGTGGCGGCCCCAGCGCTCTCCATAGCGAGGGCTGGCCAGAAGCATGTCCACCAGACGGCCATAGGCCTTGCCATCCGGACCGTCTTCCTTCAGAGCAGCAGTCCATTGGCTCACGTCCCCAGGTTCTGGCGGCAGCCCGGTAAGATCGAGAAACAGCCGCCGGACCAGCGTTGTGTCGGCCGCTTGTGGAGCCGGTGCCAAGCCTTCTTCCTTCAAACGGTCGCGAATGAACGCATCCACCGGATGACCGCTCATCGGCAAGCGCGCTTTCACCGGAGCCTTGAAAGCCCAGTGGTCCACGCGCGTCTCCAGGCTGACGCTTGCACTGTCCGGCCACTCGGCACCGGCATCGATCCAGGCTTTGATTTTCCCGATCTCCTCAGGCGAAAGCGGATCACCCTTGCGGGGCATGCGGAGTTTCGGATTTCGCCCTTCAAGGGCGTGAACAAGCACCGAATCCCCGCTGTGACCGGGTTTGATGGCCAGGCCAAAGTCTCCGCCTTTCAAGGCGCTGGGCTTGTGGTCCAGCCGGAAAGCCGCCTCCTGCTTGCTGCCTCCATGGCAGGAGTAGCAACGCTGCTCAAAGATGGGCTGGATATCTTTGACAAAATCCACCGCCCCGGCCGGAGGCAGGACCGCAACGGAGGCAAAAAGAAAGGCGGCACGAAGCATGGGTGATGAACAGGTTATACGGTCCCGCACCCGGAAAGCCAAGCGCGCACGGCATGGAGGATTCTGGCAAAATCTGCCGGCATCCGTTATGCCAGAATCTTCTTCACCACATGACCGTGCACGTCCGTGAGCCGGTAGTCACGCCCCTGGGCATGGAAAGTGAGCCGCTCATGATCAAAGCCGAGCAGGTGCAGCATCGTGGCCTGGACATCGTGCACATGCACGGGGTCCTCCACGACATTGAAACCGAGTTCATCTGTGGCTCCGATGGTCTGGCCCGGTTTCACGCCACCTCCGGCCATCCAGATGGTGAAAGCCTGAGGATGGTGATCGCGCCCCAGGGCACGGCCCAGCGCGGGGTTTGTCTCCACCATGGGTGTGCGACCAAATTCACCGCCCCAGACCACCAGCGTGTCATCCAGCAGGCCGCGCTGCTTCAGGTCCTTCACCAGGGCGGCACTCGCCCGGTCGGTCTCCTGGCAGTTCTTGCGCACATTTCCCTCCACGTTGGAATGGGCGTCCCAGCCCTCATGGTAGATGTTCACAAAGCGCACACCGCGCTCGATCATCCGTCTCGCCAGCAAACAGGCCCGGGCGTAACTCGGCTTGTCGGGGTCGCAACCATACATCTCCAGGGTCTCCTTGCTTTCGCTGCGGAGATCCGTCAGTTCCGGGGCGCTGGTCTGCATGCGGAACGCCATCTCATAAGCGGCGATGCGGGTGGCGATCTCCGGGTCACCCGCCACACCTAACCGCTTTTGATTCAAGGCGCTGACCAGGTCCAGCGTATCACGTTGCGCACGAGGATCAATGCCCGCCGGACTTGACACATTCAGGATTGGGTCACCGCTGTTGCGGAAGCGGACGCCGTTGTAGAGAGTCGGGAGAAATCCGCTGGACATCAGAGCCGTGCCACCGCTGAGACCGGAGCCGGTGGACATCACCACAAAGGCCGGAAGGTTCTGCGTCTCCGCCCCCAGGCCATACAGGGCCCAGGAGCCGATGCAAGGCCGTCCGGGCTGCCCGAAACCGGTCTGGAAAAAGATCTGTGCGGGGGCGTGGTTAAACTGGTCCGTTTTGACAGAACGGATGATGCACAGGTCATCCACCACCTTGGCCAGATGCGGCATCGCCTCTGACACCCACGCTCCGCTCTGGCCATGCTGGGCAAACTGGAAACGCGGCCCCAAGGCTGCGGCGTCCGGCCGGATGAACGCGTACCGCTGTCCTCCGATGACCTCGGGCGGAATCGGCCGGCCCTCATACTTCGTGAGCACCGGCTTGGGATCAAAGGTCTCCAGCTGGCTCGGCGCACCGGCCATGAACAGGTGGATGACACGCTTGGCACGCGGAGCATGGTGAGGCCCGCGGGGTGCCAGCGGATTTGTCGCCGCCCCCTGGGCAAGCGAGTCCGTCAGGAGACCCGCAGCCGCCGCCTTGCCCAAGCCATAAGTGCAATCTTTGAGGAAGTGGCGGCGCGAATAGAAAGTGGGGGAAGTCAGCATGGCAGGGCTATCCTTTCGTGACAAATTCATCCAAATTGAACAGGGCGCGGGCGGTGAGCATCCACACGGCCGCCTCGGCATCTCCCGCGACCTCGCTGGCGGGGATCTCTCCGGATTTCAGCCGCTGCCTTTGCTTCGCGGCAAAGGCGGCGGTCAAGGACAGTTCTTCCGTGCCCGGCGGCCGGGACAGCACGCGCAGGTAGAGCTGGCGGACCTTTTCTTCATCATCTCCCGGCACGGCTGAGATGAGACGTCCCATGGCCTGGGCACCTTCCGTAAAGATGACATCGTTCATCGTCGTCAGGGCTTGCAACGCGGAGTTGGATGCCTCCCGCTTCACCATGCACGACTCGCCAGTGGGTCCGTCGAAAGTCGTGTAGAAGGCAAAGGGCGCGGTGCGCTTGCTGAATGTGTAGAGGCTGCGGCGATAACGGTCTGCGCCGGAGCTCGGCGTCCATTGGAACTTGCCGTAGGCCACTTCGGTCACGCTGTCCGGCTGCGGCGGATACACGCTGGGGCCACCTAACTTTGAGTTCAACAAACCCGAGGCGCGCAGCATGCCGTCGCGGATCATCTCCGCCTCCAGCCGCACGCGGGGAAAATGCGACAGCAACACGTTCTCCGGATCTTCACGCAGCGCGGCCTCAGGGCTGGCGGAGTCCTGGCGGTAAGCGGCGCTTGTAACCAGCAGCCGGTGCAGCTTTTTCAACGACCAGCCCTGGCGCACAAACTCCACAGCCAGCCAGTCCAGCAATTCCGGATGAGACGGCAACGCGCCCTGATAACCGAAGTCATCCACCGTTTTGACCAGCCCCCGGCCAAACAGCGCCGCCCACTGGCGGTTCACCACCACCCGCGCGGTCAGCGGATTTTCCGGGGCCATGAGCCAGCGGGCAAATTCCAGACGGGTCTTCGGCCCGTCTTTAGGAAACGGATGCAATGCGGCCAGGGTCAGAGGCTGTACTTGCTCCTTGGGCTGGGTGAACTCGCCTCTGTGATGGCGGAACGTCGGACGCGGATGCCCCGGAGGCCGCTCCCGCATCACCAGGCTGATGGGGAATGCCACCGGCCTGCGCAG
>DASWXG010000707.1:0-2668 GCA_036405615.1 Prosthecobacter sp.
GGTTTTTGGCCGCGAGAGCTCTCCAACCTGCTGCCTGTGTGGCGGATACCGGAAGCTTTTTGTCCTTTTTAAGCAGATCCATCAACTCCTGCCACTTCTGCTGCTGTGCCAGGCCTTGGGCCACGGCAGGAAAAAGCTCCCTGGAGTTGGACCACGTTTCTGTGGGAATCATTTTCGTGATCCTGGCATATTCTTTTTCACGAGCCAGCCATCCCGTGAGCTGCTGCAAGCCTTCTGGAGTGGTGTCTTTATGACGTGCGACGGCGGCGTTCAGGATGCTTTCCCGCTGGTCCGGATGGGCTTTGAGAATGAGGGACGTGGCGTTGAAAAAGTCATCCGGCGTCGCCAAAGGATGCAGGTCAATCAGAACCTTCAGGCGTTCCACTTCTGCGGTTGAGAGGTTGGGGCGTCTGGCCAGTACCCTCAGGGCGCGCAGCCCGTATTCATCTTGTGGTGCGGTAAACTCCCACAACCGCTCCAGTGCGGCGGTCTGGACTTCTGGGAATGGGCTGTTCAGCTCGCGCATGGCCTTGAGAACCGCCATCTTTGGGTGGTTTGCGAAGCGCTCCAACATCTGTTGTTCTGCTGTGTCCGCCTCACCCGTTCTGCCTTCCGCACGAAGCACGGCTACCCTCAATTCAGCGGCTTCCATCCCCCCGCGCCATTTTTCGGGTATGCGGTCCAGTGTTACCCGGGCCGCCTTGGCATTGCCTGCTGCCAGGCTGGCGCGGCAGAGCCAGAGAAAATCTTCGCCACGGAGCTGCCCCATGGTATCGAGCTGGGTGAGAGTGGTGGCCAGCGTCACCGGGTCTGCTCGTGTGCCCTTGAGAAAATCCGCCACCAATTGAAGAAATTCAGGCTTGGTCCGCGCCTCACCCTCCACTTTTTGAATGGCGCTAAGCGCGGTTGTCCAGTCTTTGGCATCTACCGCTGCACGTCCCTTTTCAACGTAATGGGCGGCACCACGCAGCCTGCCGATGTCGAATTTGAGAATGACCAACAGAGCAATCCCCAAGAGGATCAGGGCGACCATCGCCCATGAGACACGGGCAAAGGTGGTAAGCTTGTTGCGCTTGCGGGGGGAAGCCTTCGAGCTTTTGTCCTGATTCTCCACTTTCGGTTTTTCCTGCGGCTGCATGAGTGGGGCTGGGTGAAAGAGGGCGGGAGCGTCGGAGGCTGGCGGGTGTCGGCTTAAGTATCACAAGGCGCACAATGGTCCAGAGGATCGCGACACGGGTGACGCTTTGACGAGTTGTACTGACACCATCTGGCAGCCGTTTGCACAATACTATTTGGTGCGGGCTTCGTTACAAAGAACCGAAGCACTCCTGGCAATCAGCATGGTTCACCGGCTTCCCGTCTCAGGCACCTGGTCAAACGCCCTGTCCGTCAGAGTGTTAAGGAACGAGATGAGAGCCTTTTTGTCCTCGGCGTTCAAATGCAGCCCGCCGTCGGGGTGTTTGGCGAGGTTGGGGTCGAGGGTGTCGGTGCGCTGGACGCCTTCGCTGTAGTGGTCGAGGACCTCCTCCAGGGTCTTGAAGCGGCCGTCGTGCATGTAGGGGGCGGTGAGGGCGATGTTGCGCAGGCTGGGGGTGGAGAAGGTGCCGCGGTCGAGGGCGCTTTGGGTGACTTTAAAGCGGCCCAGGTCCTTCTCATCGATGGGCAGGCCATTGTTGCGGAACTGGTGGTCGCTAAAAAGGGCGCCGCCGTGGCAGTGGAAGCAGTCCGCGCCCAGGCTGCCCATGCGGGGCTCGCGCTCCATCATGAAGAGCTCAAAGCCCCGCTGCTCCTCGGGGCTGAGCTTTTCAGCTCCACGCATGGCGCGGTCGAACTTGGAGTCGTGGGAGGTCAGAGTGAGGAGGAAATTTTCCAGGGCGAGGCCGATGCGCTGGGGGGTGACCTCCGGGGTGCCAAAGGCGCGTTCGAAATCGGCAGCGGTGGTCTTTTGCAGCCTGGCGGCCACGTTTTCGAGCTTCTCATCCATCTCCAGGTGGTCCTGAATGGGCACCAGTACCTGCTCGCGAAGGGAGGGGGCGCGGCCATCCCAGAAAAAGCGGGTTTTCCAGGCCAGATTGAAGAGGGGCATGCTGTGACGAGGACCGGTGCGGCCTGCCACGCCAAGGCTGAACTGGCGTGGGTCGGAAAAGGCGCTTTCGCGCGGATGGCAGGAGGCGCAGGACAGGGTGCCGTCGCGGGAGAGGGAGGTGTCGTTGAAGAGACGTTCGCCCAGAGTTACGCGTTCCTGGAGCAAGGGGTTGTCACGCGGGAGGGCTGGCACGGGGAAGGTGCTGCCCATTTTAAAAGGGTAGGGCGTGAATTTGGCTGGCAGGTCGATCGGCTTGACCTGAGATGGCCGTGCGATGTCCGGCACATGGCTCGTGACCGCCTTCAGGGTGAACGCGGCCGGCAGATTGGCCTTCAGGGCGGCTGAGATGGGATCGCCGGGTTGCGAGTGGGTGGAGACGCCGTCTTTGGCGAAGGAGAGCGGGGTGGTTTGGCTCAGCGTGGCCGCCACATCAAAAACGATCTCCGCCGTCGCATCCCCGGTGAGATCAATGTCACCCTTCAGGGTGATTGGCGTGCGATTGGGGTCCCGGGCAAAGTGGTAGGAAAAGCCGCCGGGCTTGCCATCCGCGCCACGCCAGTTTCCCTCCAAGGCCAGAAAGAT
>DASWXG010000708.1:0-3235 GCA_036405615.1 Prosthecobacter sp.
CGACCCATGAGGCCGCCGCCGATGATGCCAATGCGGATGTCTTTCATAGCAGGAGCAATAAGGTGTCTGGCAATGAATGTTAGGCGTTCACCAGTTTCAGGGCTTCATCCACACTGGAGCCGTCATGCACCATGGCCATAAGAGCCTGGGTGATGCCTTTCGGGTTGGGGTGCTGGATGACGTTGCGGCCGTAGACGATGCCCGCTGCGCCCTGTTGAAGCAGGCCCTGGGTGCGCTCCAGGATTTCCTTATCGCTTACGCGGCCGCCACCGCGGACGAGGATTGGAATGCCTGAAGCGGCGGCGATGACCTTGTGATAGACGTTCACGTCATCCGTCGGGTCGGCTTTGACGATGTCGGCACCCAGTTCCACCGCCTGGCGGACCAGGTGGGTGATGGCGGTTTCATCGCCATTGACCATGTAACCGCCAGCCACGCTGTTGGGCTGGAACACCAGCGGTTCGATCATCATGGGCATGCCGTAGTAATCGGCCTGGGGCTTCAGGCGCAGGATGTTTTCCACACACTGCTCATGCACTTCCGGTGCGCCGGGGATCTGGAACAGGTTGACGCACACGCAGGCCGCATCGTAGCGCACAGCCTGCAGCATGGTTTCCTCGATCATGAGGCTGAAGCGGCTGGTGGGAAGCTCCTTGCCGTAGATGTTGGCCACGTCCGTGCGAAGCACGAGGGAGGGCTTGAAACGGCCGGGGACTTCCTGAAGGTGACGGGCCTGGCCCAGGGTGAGCTGGATCGCATCCGGAGCGGCATCCACCAGAGTCTTGATCACCACACGCATGTCCTCGATGCCCTGAAGAAAGCCGGGCTGGTTGAAGAATCCATGATCCACGGCCACGTCGAAGCAGCGGCCGGACTTGGCATTGAAGAGGCGGTTGAGGCGGTATTGTTTCATGAGGTGCGGGGGGGGAAGTCGTTGACGATTATTTGATGCCCATCAAGTGCTTCATCACATACAATTCCAACGCTTCATAGTCGCGGGCGTCGCGGAACTGCTGGACGAGCTTGTTGTCCAGGCTGCGCACTTTTTCCACCATGTGCTGGAAGATCTCGCGGCTGTATTTCAGGTGGTCTGTCACCGGGCAGCCGCGCTGGGTGCGCATGGCTTTCACATCCAGGCCGATGAATTCGCCGCGCTGGCCGTAGCCGGCTTCTTCCAGCACGCGCACCTGGTTGAAGGCCGCGCGCAGGTTGGCTCCGCCAAAGTTTTTGTCCTGGTCGTATTTGAGACCGTTCTGGTCGTTCAGGTGCACGCTGCCCAGCTTGTCATGGGCCAGGGCGAAAGCCATTTCATCACTTGGATCCAGACCGGCGAGGATGGCGTGAGCGCTTTCGATCAGGCCTTTCACGCGCTTGTGATCGGAGGACGCATAAGCGAGCGCCACGGCGTGACCGATGGTGGGGACATACGCCTGGTCGGTCGGTTCATTGGGCTTGGGTTCGATCCAGATTTCGATTTCCTTGTCGTAGTCCAGCATGGCATTCACCGTTTCCAGAATGCGCTGGTAGGCCAGACGGGCGTTCTTGGCTTCGCGGATGTAGGTGCCCTCGCGGGAGAGCCAGAGCACGATGGCTTTGCAATCAATGGAACGGGCAATGTCGATGCACTTCTTGGTACGGTCCCAGGCGTAAGCGCGGTCAGAGGCGGAGTTGGAGGTGTAGGCACCGTCGGTTGTCTGCTCGGCAAACCAAAGACGTGGGGCAACAAATTCAGGAACCAGGCCCTGGTTGGCCAGCATCGTTTTCACTTCCGCAGACTTCTTCGAGATCTGGTCCGGAGTCAGACCGTCCAGGCTTGGCACCACATCATCGTCATGAAACTGCACGCCTTCAAAACCAAGAGGACGGTAGAGAGCGTACTTTTCCTCATGAGGAAAAGCCGGGCGGACTTCAGTGCCAAAGGGGTCGGCACCTTCGCTGATGTTCCAGGGGCCAAAAGAAAAACGGTAGTTGGTCGGAGTGCTCATGAGTCGGAATGGGAATAGCAGTTTCTACGACAGCCACGCCGCCTCCCTCTACGCCTCCTGTCTCGAAGAGTGGCACTATTGTCTCAATGAATGTGGATTGATTGGCCTGAGTGTGTTATGAAAGTGGGCAAATGCGCCCGGAGAAAGAGCAGATTCATATCCCCAGCGGACACTCCTTCCGGGTGCTGCGCTGGTCCCGTTCCCTGCGGGAGGTGGAAAACATTTTGTCCCCGCATCATTCAGAGAGAGCGAAAGGGGAGGGGACCCACTGGCATTTCCACGTGGAGATGGAGCTGACCCTTTTCATTTCCGGCTCCGGCACGCGTTTTGTAGGTGACCACATCGGTGATTTTACCGCCGGTGATCTGGTCTTGCTGGGAGAGCGGCTGCCTCATTACTGGCATACCCGGCAAGGTTCCTCCGGCGTCTCCGTCCAGTGGCATTTTCCGTTAGGCCATGCGTTTTGGGCCTTTCCGGAGACTGCTTTGCTGGTGGAGCTGTTCCAGCGCGCGGGCAGGGGGCTGCATCTTTCCGGTGAAACGGCCACCCGGATTTCCGGCTGGCTGCAAGAGATGACGCAGGCTGAGAATGAGGACCAGCTTGCCCTGTTGTTGCGCATTTTAGCCTGCATTCGCCGGGCTCCTGAGCCGGATCTGGCTGTCCTGTCATCCCGCGCGCTCGCACTGGTCTCCGAGTCTCATTACCAGCAGGCCATTGACAAAGCCGTGCGTTACTTGGTGGCCCATTTTCGCGAGGAAGTGCGGCTGGAGGAAATGCTGAAGCTCACGCACCTCAGCCGCCCCACTTTTGCCCGGCAGTTTAAAAAGCTGTCCGGTCATACCCTGAGCGAATTTCTCAACCGCTTGCGTCTGCAGGCGGCCTGCCGCGAGCTTGTGGAAACAGACCAGTCCATCCTGGAGATCGCCCTGCACTGCGGTTTTACCCAGGTCTCCTTCTTTAACCGTCTGTTCAGGCGGATGACGGGATGCAGCCCCAGTGCCTACCGGAAGAAGCAGATGCGGGGGTAGAAGTTGGCCCCGCACTTGCACCCCGGCCTGTCTTCCGCCATGAAGAAGGGTGCTGACTGACTACCATACCCACCACCCCCTGTGCCGTCATGCGGAGGGGCATCCGATTGAATACGTGCGCCATGCCCGCAGCATCGGCCTGGCGGAGATTGGCTTTTCAGACCACAACCCGACCCCGGAGTTTCTGGACGACTGGCGCATGACCTGGGACGAACTGCCGCA
>DASWXG010000709.1:0-1545 GCA_036405615.1 Prosthecobacter sp.
CTGGCCAGCCAGCAGGAAAGTGCCTACCGGACCGCTTTTAGCGATCAGCCGCCGGAAGTTTTTGAAAAGCTTATCCACCCTGCCTATGCCCGTGCTGTTGAAGCTTTGGATGCTAAAAAACGTCTGCTGGCGCCTCTGGCAGACAAAGCTGTTTCACAGGGCAAGGCGGCGGAAGGGAAAAAACATTTTGAGATGGGCAAAGGCACCTGCATTGCCTGCCACAAAGTGGGCAATATCGGCCGGGCTTTGGGACCGGACCTTTCGAAGATCGGGGCCATTCGCACGGAGCGAGATTTGCTGGAAAGCATTCTGTTCCCCAGCAACACCCTGGCCCGGGATTACGAGGCCCATATCCTCGAGACCCGCGACGGGCAAACCACACTGGGAGTCATCCGCAGTCACACGGCCGAGGGCCTTTTGGTGATGGATGTGGCGGGGCAGGAGAAGAGCCTTCCTCATGACCAGATCCTTTCCAATACCACACTCACCACGAGCCTGATGCCCATGGGCCTTGATTCCACCATGCCGGAGCAGGAATTGCTGGATCTGGTCGCCTACCTGAGAAGCCTCCGGTAGGGAAGGTTGCAAGTCCCAATCCACGCGAGCGGCCCTTGCCAAGTGCCGTCTTGAGGCGGCTTGCCGTGAGCAAGCTGCTGCTTTCAGAATGACAACCAGTCGGGAGCCGGTGAGGCTCCTCACTTGGCAGCGGTCAGCTCCACACCATCCATGACGGAGATCATCACAATCTCACCCAGAAGTTTCTGGATGTGGCAGCCATTGGCGGCAAAGTTTTTCTGGAGGCGCTCCAGGGTGTCTTTGCCATAGGCGGGCAGGGATTGTTTGACGGTGTGATGGAACAGGTGGCGGATAAAGGCCTGCTGCGCTGCGGGGCTTTCGGCGGCGTGATTGACAATGTCTCGCGGACCCGTGATGCGGAGGGCAGGGCCCTCATCCGGGACATAGTCGGTGATGGCGTTGACGGGCTTTTTGTTATCCTGGGTGCGCCAGCGGCCGATGGCGTCGAAGTTCTCCAGGGAAAATCCGAAGGCGTTGATGGTGGAATGGCAGGACATGCAGGAGTTGTTGCGTGTCAGCTCCGTGATCTTTTCCCGCATGGTGAGGCTGGGGTCGAAATGGCTCTCGTCAAAGGTGACCGCCATGGGCGGTGCCTTGATGGCAACGCCCACAACGTTGCGGCTGAGGAAGACTCCACGATGGATCGGTGAGGTCTGTTTGCTGTAGGCCAGCGAGGAAAGCAGATATGGATGGGTGACGATGCCTGCGCGCTCCTTAGGGTCAAAGCCCACTCGCTGGAAGCCGGAGCCTTCGACATTCTTGCCGTAAAATTTGGCCAGTCTCGGATTGAGCAGGAGATAGTCGGCCTTCAGCAGCTCACGGTAGTCCGAGGTCGGGCTCCAGACCACTCCGTCGATGAACTGCAGCAGAGAATGGCGGAGATCTGCCAGCACCGTCTGGTCAAAGCCTGGGAAGACTTTGGGGTCCTTGGAGGTGTTTTCCGCATGTTCCAGCTCCAGCCAGTGATGG
>DASWXG010000710.1:0-3324 GCA_036405615.1 Prosthecobacter sp.
CATCCTGGACGAGGCGCACACGATCGAAAACATCGCCGCCAAGGCCTTCGGCATTCACGTCAGCGAGTCCAACATCCGCTTTGAACTCGGCCGCCTGTACAACCCCAAGTCGCGCAAGGGTTTCTTCCAGTCTCTGGGCGAGCAGGACGGCATCCGCGAAGTGGCGCAGTGCCTCGGCATGGTGGAGAGTTTCTTCCGCACGGCGGAGAACGCCTGCAAGTTCACCGGCCCCTTCGCCAAGGAGTTCCGCGTGCGTGAACCGGAGCTGACGGAGGACACCCTTTCCCTGCCCTTGCAGCGCGTGGCACGCATCGCCCAGAAAGCCGGTGACGCCGCCAAGAGCGAGGGCCAGAAGCTGGAGCTGCTGGACATTGCCAAACGTCTCGGCGCGCTGCGTGTGGCCATCAGTGCCTTCCTCGACCAGAGCGAAGACGGCCACGTCTACTGGGCGGAACGCAGCGGCGGCGACCACAAGGTGGTCTCCTTCCACAGCGCGCCCATCGATGTCGCGCCCAAGCTGGAAAGCATCTTCTTCACCGGCACCAAAGCCTGCGTCTTCACCAGCGCCACCTTGGGCGTGGGCGATGATGAAAAGCTGCACTACTTCCGCAAACGCGTGGGAGCCTACAAAGCCCAGGCCGCCACCATCGAGAGCCCCTTTGACTTCCAGAAACAGATGAAGCTGTTCCTGGTCAAACGCATGCCTGAGCCGGGACGCCCTGAGTACCAGGGCGCGATGCAGGAACAGATCGAACACTTCCTGGGCCTGTCCAAGGGGCGCGCCTTTGTGCTCTTCACCAGCTACAGCCAGATGACCGCCATGGCCGACCAGGTGGAGGACTTCTGCCTCGACCACGGCTGGCGTCTGCTGGTGCAGGGCCGCGGCATGCCCCGCCACCAGATGCTGCACGAGTTCAAAAAAGACACGCACAGCATTTTGTTCGGCACGGACAGCTTCTGGACCGGCGTGGACGTGCCGGGCGAGGCACTGAGCAATGTCATCATCACCCGTCTGCCCTTTGCCGTGCCGGACCACCCCGTCACCGCCTCCCGCCTGGAGCATCTGGAGGAGCAGGGCCTGAACAGCTTCAGCGAGTACAGCGTGCCGGAGGCCATTCTAAAACTGCGCCAGGGCGTGGGCCGCCTCATCCGCACGCAGAAGGACAAGGGCATGGTCGTCATCCTCGACAACCGCATCCTCACCAAGCCCTACGGCCGCGCCTTCCTTGCCAGCCTGCCCGACTGCCCCACGGAAATCGTGGGGTGACTGAGCGGAGGCTTCACCTCACCGCAGCCAGATGAACTGGCTTCTCGCCATGCAGCCGAAAGGAGCGCGGTCACTCCTGACCGCAGAGCTAAATACTGCGACGAAGTCGCCTAGCCAACAAAGCGCAGTGAAGTGTAAGGGCATCCCTTTTCATCCGCACTCATTGAAGAGAGTGGTGACTCCGTCACATTTTCCTAGGCTTGCGGTCAGGAGTGACCGCGCTCCTCTCGGGGGCGGCTTTGCCACTTCGCAGGCACCTCGATAATCGTCATCTTTTTGAGTTGTCGAGGCTCCAACAACTTGCCATTGCAAGGCTTCTTGGAGAAGGGGAATTATGCAGTTCTTCAATCCGAGGGGAGACATTGAGAAAAGACGGAATACAAGCTGCCGCATTGGCAGCAGGGTGAGGTCCCGGTATTTGTGACCTTCCGTCTTGCGGATTCTTTGCCTCAAGTGATGCTGAACGCTTATCTCATTGAGCGAGAAAGGTTTCTCCGCAGTCACCTTGAGCCATGGGATGAAGCCACGGAGGCATCCTTTCATGGCCTGTTTTCGGATCGGTTGGATGAAGCCCTGGATGCCTGCCATGGAAGCTGTACGCTGAGAACCTCTGACATCGCGAAGATCGTGCAAGGGCGGCTGCATCATTTCGACGGCGACCGTTATCAGCTTCAAAGCTATGCTATCATGCCTAACCATGTGCATGTTCTCTTCACCTTGGAAGATGCGGCGTCATTACCTGACATTCTTCGAGGCTGGAAGGGTGTTTCAAGCCGCTTGATTCACAAAGCAAGTCTCAGCACCCTGAATCCATTCTGGCAGCCCGATTACTTTGACCGGCTCATCCGCAGTCCCGAGCATTTGGAAACCGTGAGGGCTTACATTCGTGAGAATCCTTCCAAAGCTCACCTGAAAACCGGCTACATCCTGTGGGAGCGAAGAGACCGAGAGGAGTGCGGTCACTCTTGACCGCAAATCAAAACCAAAGCGGCGCAGCCGCCTTGCCCTTCGATGAAGGTGGATGAACCCGCATCTTTTGCATCCAGATGCATCCTGTCATTGAGCGCCTCTTCGTCATGTCACGAAGAGGCGGCAGTTCATCTGAGAGCCCCAGACCACCTCACTTGGCCTTCGGATTCCGCAGGTAGTACAGGTGCCCGTCCTCAGCACCGCCGATGAAGTCGGGGACGCCGTCGTCGTTGAAGTCCACTGTGGTGGGGCTCACGTCATGGCCTTCGATGTTGGCATCGGAGAGCAGGCCCTCGTCGGAGAAGAACCATTTGCCGTCTGCACCGGCTGTCTGGCGGATGAAGTTGGCATTGGCAGAGTTCAGCAGGATGTCCAGCTTGCCGTCGCCATCCCAGTCCATGATGCAGATCTTGCGGCGGCCGCTCTTGCCTGCGATACCGGCATTCAGCTGCAGCGGTTCGCCTGGGGTCATCGCCACCGGGTTGCGCACTTTCAGATGCGCCAGGGCTTTGTCCACCACGCCGGGGGCCTTGGCTTCCTTGTCCGCGCAGAACACACGTTTCGGATGTTTCAGGATCAGCTGGCCGTCTTTCTTCGCCCGCTCAAAGAAAGCCAGATAACCTTCCTGGTCGAGCATCACCAGATCCGTGAGGCCATCCTTGTTCCAATCCACCGCTACGGGTGTCGTGCGCCACTGGGTGAGCAGGCCCTTGCCATTGCCCTCAGGCCGCAGCCAGCCGTAGGCCAGATGTGGCTGCGGGCCGTCCCACTCCACCTCCACCGCCTGTGCGCCAGCCAGCTGGGGCTTGGCACGGGTGCCGATGTTTTTATACCAGACGACTTTGCCGAGGATGGAATTTAGCACCAGGTCTGGCAGGCCGTCGCCGTCCCAGTCGGCCACCGTCTGGGTGGTGTAGCCCCACTTGGCCTCACAAGGGCCCTGGATGGAACCGTTCGGCCCGGCCATGGGGCGGATGGCTTTGCCCGCAGCCTCCAGGCGCACGGGGGCAGCCCACTTGGGTTTCTCCACGCCTTTGCCGCTCAGGTTTTCGATGAAGGCCACATAGCCAGCCGTGTTGCCGCAGATG
>DASWXG010000711.1:0-5108 GCA_036405615.1 Prosthecobacter sp.
TTTGATTTTTCATGAGACCCCCTTTGAAAAGAACTTTCTCTCTGAGCCGGCGCAGTTTTCTGGCCGGCATGACAGCCCTGACAGTGGCCTGGAATCCTCTGGCAGCCCAGGATGCTGAGATTCCTGCAAACCTGGGTTTCCTTCGTCTGGTCAATGCCGTGGGCATGAGCGGCCGTCTGAAGGTCAAAATCAACGGAATGGAGGCCGATCCCTCCGGGTTTGAAGAGGGGCACGCCACCAGCAGCGTTGGGCTTCTGCCCAAGACCTACCAGGTGGATCTGGAGCATGAATCTCTCGGCAAGGAAACCATCCAGGTGGCCGTGCAGACCGGACAGATTGCCACCGTCATGGCCTACAAAACGGAGAAGCCGCCCAAGGATGCCAAGCCCGGCGGAACGGCCAAAGGCGAAGCGCCGAAGAAAGAACCTCGTCTGGCCAGTCTTCTTTATGAATCTCCCGTCAGTGCCGCCGATGTGAAAGTTCCCTCGCTGACCGTTTTTCAGCTGACGGCTACCAACAAGATTGATTTCAAAGTTTCAGGCGCGTCCCTGGCAGCCCTGGCGGAAAGGCCCGCTCAGCTGGCGGTGACGAAGGCCATTGGCAATTTCCCGGAGATTCAGTTGAACGGCAAAGCCGCCTGCTTGCTGAACTTCGACATCCCGGCCGACCAAGTGGTGGTTTTCTTCACCGGTAGCGATGGGAATCTCAAAAGCGCCCAGTTGAGAAACGACGTTCGCTGAGATGTTCAGCCTGGCCTGAGTGCACATCTTTGATCTTCCGGTGACGGAAATCTGCGTCACACCCTGACCGGTGGTGACATAGGCCGGGATGAGATGTGTGTGTTGTGACGGGTATGAGCTGTCGGCTGGGCAAAGGCCTTCATCAGGAAGGTCCATGCCCATTCTTCCAGGAAGGCTGGTGCCTTGTTTCCTTGCTCCAGGCTGCGCTGTATGGCATGCTGAAAGGGCCGGATCATGAGCGACCAGGAATTTGAGCAGCTGCTGGCCGAGCTGGCGGATGAACCGCCAGTTTTTGAGCGGTTCCAGATGCTTGATGTGGAGAGTCTCTTGCCAGTGCAGCAGCAACGGCTGGCGCTTTTTCTCCGTTCTCAGGGGAGATTGAGGGCGGTGCTGGGAGGGGCGGAACCCTTTGTTGCCCGTGTCGCCGCAGCATCGAGCCGCGAGGGAGATCGTTTTGTGCAGCAGGTGATGCAGCGGCAGGCGGGGCGCACAGCTCCAAAGTCTGTCTCCAAGCCCGTTTCCCGCTGGCTTCCCTGGACGGTCGCTGCAGCTGCTTGTGTGGCGGCCATGGTGTCGTGGCTGAGGCCTGCGGGAGAAATGGCAGGTACGGCCATACTGGCAGGGCAGCCTGCTGCCACTGAGCCTGGCATGGCCGGAGCCATCGGCGTGCTGGTAAACGACGCCAGGGCGGTCTTTGCAGGGGACGATCCCAAGACCAGGGGCTTCTTGCCCGGGCACTACCAGATGACGCAGGGGCTTGCCCACGTGCGGCTTTTGAACGGTACGGACCTTGTATTGAAGGCGCCGGTGGCTTTCACGCTGCGATCTGCCATGCGATTGCACCTTGAAAGGGGCGGGCTGCGAGCACGCGTGCCTGAGCAGGCCCACGGATTCACCGTGGCGACGGAAGGAGTGGAATATCGGGACCTGGGAACAGAGTTCACCGTGGATGCAGATGCCGGGGCAGGGGAAAGCAGCATGCATGTTTATGACGGGGCGGTGGAGGTCTATTCGCCCACGGGAAAAAAACTGGACCAGGTGCCTGTGGGCCGGTCGGTATCCTTTTCCGGTGGAAATTTGATGCAGCGCGAAGCCGCTGAAACGCCAAGTGTGCCTGAAGCCGAAACCGTGAAATATGAAGATTGGTGGAATCGCAGCCAGCAGATGCGGCAAGACCCCAGCCTGGTGGCCTACTACTCATTCGAGAGAGACCCTGCGGCATCAGGCATACTGAAGGATGTGAAAGCTGCAGGAGAGGCCGTGCACGGCACCATCCACAAGGCCCGCTGGGTCACCGGCCGCTGGCCCGGGAAGCAGGCGCTGTTCTTTGACAGGGATGACGACTATGTGGAAACGCTCCTTCCGGGCTCCTATACCCGGATGACGGTGGCGGTTTGGGTGCTGCTGGACCGTCTGGACTTCAAGAACAATGCGCTTTTTGCCTCCAACGGCTGGCAGCCAGGGGCTTTTCACCTCAATGTCAGCCGGGAAGCCCAGGTCTTTGGCGGTGTCTACCATGCCGGGCCGCCGTCACTGCAATCTTCGGAGAAACTGCCGCTCAGTGTCTGGTCCCTGGTGGTGATGACGGTGGATGAAGAAACCGGAAAGGTGGAAGGGTGGATCAACGGGCGCCGTGTCTATGGCAAGGATATTGAGAAGGCGAAGTCTTTGGTTCCTGGACTTTGCCGCATCGGCAGCTGTCTGCCGCCGCCTAACGAAGGCAATCCAGTCAGGACGATCCGGGGGCGCATTGACGAACTTTTTGTTTGGGAACGGGTGCTTTCAGCACGCGAGATCACGGATCTTTACGAACACGGCAGTCCCAATCTTCTGGAGCTCCCCACCATGCAAACCGGCCGTTTGAAAGCGGCTGCCACCCGTTAGCTGCCTTCCCCAATGCCAGGCATCACTGAACATGAACTTGCAAGAGCCCGCGCGGGAGATCTGCAGGCCCAGGCGCAGCTTGTCCGCGGTTACCAGGCGGAATTGAGATCCTTTCTGGCCATGCTGACGGCGGATTTTAACGAGACGGACGACCTGGCCCAGGAAACTTTCCTGCGGGCTTTTGACAGACTGGACCGTGTTCGCAGTGCCGAGGGATTGGGGGCTTATCTGCGGGGCATCGCCCGCAATGTAGCCCTGGAACATCTGCGGCGTCGCAAGGTCCAGGCTGAGCGGGCGCTGAAGTTTGTCCACTTCATGGAAGACACTTGCCTGGAAGGTGGAGATGCCTGGTGGTCTGACGACGCTGCTTTGGAACAGACCCTCCACCGCTGTGTGGAGAAGCTGCCTGACCGTTCGCGCTCGGTATTGGAATGGCGCTATCGCCAGGATCAGGATGCCACGGAGATCGGCTCGCAGATCAGCATGAAACCGGATGCCGTCCGGGCCTTGTTGAAACGGCTCCGGCTGGCTTTGTGGAAGTGCATCGAGGCGGATTACCGGCCCGGGGCCGTTCCTTCCTAAATCCCGGCGGGAAAAAAATCTGGGAAAATGCGTCACGCCTGTCCGGCAGGCGTCATGGGATATTGCGGACGCGCCAGGCCGTCCCTTCCCAACCGAACCAAATCCATTGCATGAATCGCCGTTCCTTCTTTCATTCCACGGGGCTTCTGGCCCTGGCGGGCCAGTTGACAGCTCAAGCTGCTTCAGACGCGCCCAAGCCTGTTTCCCACCAGGGGCCGAAGATCAGAATCGGCAACATCGGTTGCGGCGGGCGCGGTAATTTCGTCACGGGCATCCTGAAGGAAAACCCGGGGTTCGAACTTGTAGCCGCAGCGGATTACTTTGAAGACCGCGTTAACAAATACGGAGACAGCCACGGCATTGCGGCAGACCGCCGTTTCAGCGGGTTGGACGGCTATAAAAAAATGCTGGAGCATGTGGACGCCATTGCCATTCACAGCCCTCCTTATTTCCATGTGCAGCAGGCCGTGGACGCTGTGGCGGCGGGCAAGCACGTGCTGATTGCCAAGCCCGTGGCCATTGATGTGGCCGGTTGCGAGGTGATCCGCCAGCTTGCCAAGGATGCCGCGGCCAAGGGCCTGGTGGTGCTGGCGGACGTCCAGTGCCGTGGAGATGCCTTTTTCCAGGAGGGGATGAAGCGTATCCACGAGGGCGGCATCGGCGATCTTCTTTTCGGAGAGTGCCGCTACGAGGCCGAGTTGATCCCTCTGCAGAGCGAGGCGGATGACACTCCTGAAGGGCATTTGAAAAACTGGATCCGCCATGGCGACCTCGCCGGGGACATCATCACCGAGCAGAATATCCACGCGCTGGACATTGTGAGCTGGGCCTTTGGCCGGCCTGTTCGGGTGAGCGGGCAATGTGGCCGAGGCGGACGCCCGGACAATGTCGGGGACGTTTCGGATCACTATGCGCTGGTGATGGAATTTGAAAAGGGGGCCATCACCTTTGCCTCACGGCAGTACTCTGCCTGGGGCTCTCCAGGGTTCAATGACAACCGTTTCATGGGCACCAAGGGGGCTTTCACCAGCAAATTTGGTGGCCGGGTGATGATCCGTGGTAACAAGGATGTTTTCTGGGCAGGTGGTGAATCGAAAAGTCTCTACCGCTCAGGTTCCGTAAACAACGTCGAATCTTTCCGTGCGGCCATTGCCGCCAAAAATCCAGATGGCAACCCGACCATTGAGGGAGCTGTGGAAACCACCTTGCTGACTCTCTTTGGTGAACATGCGGCCAAAGCCGGGCATGGAGTAACCTGGGAAGAATTCATCCGCGATGCCAAGGCGGCCAAGCCAGATCTTGCCGGATTGCGGGCTTGACCGCATACAGCCTGTCTAGCGCTGCATCCTTGAGGGCCGGCCCCGTGCCGGCCTCAAGGATGTTCACCAGAAGGTCAGTCCCAGCCGGACAGGACGAGTTTGCCAATGCTCTTGCCAGACTCCAGTGAGGCATGGGCTGCACGAAGGTTGGCGGCGTTGATGGGAGACAGGATGTTGCTGACCGTTGTGCGGATGCGTCCTGCATCGATCCAGCCGGCGATTTGTGTCAGCAGCTCATGCTGGCGGATCATGTCTGACGTCTGAAACATGGACCTTGTGAACATGAACTCCCAGACCAGCGAAGCCGATTTTGACTTCATCACGCTTTGGTTCAGCGGTCCGGTGTTCTCAACAATCGCCACGATTTTTCCCTGCGGCCGGATGAGGTCTGCTGCGGCATCCCAGTGAGTATCCGTGCTGTTGAAAAGGGAGATGTGGTCCACGTACTTCAGCCCAAGGGCTTCTAGCTGTGGGCGAAGCGGTTGGAAATGGTTGATGACATCATCTGCACCCAGCTGCCTGACCCATTCTGCCGACTCGTTCCGTGAGGCTGTGGCGATGACTCTGAGACCGGCGATTTTGG
>DASWXG010000712.1:0-4574 GCA_036405615.1 Prosthecobacter sp.
GTACAATTATTACGACGGTCCCTGGCAGCAGGCGGAGGAGTTCAGCCGCTGGAACGGTCTGCTTCGTTACTTTGCCGGAGACGAGGATCACAAATTTTCCATCACCTTCATGGGCTACCGTGGCAGCTGGGTCAGCACAGACCAGATTCCCCTGCGCGCGGTGAACAACGGCACCCTGGACCGTTTTTCCACCCTGGACCCTTCTGCCGGGGGGGAAAGCGAACGCTACAGCCTGAATGTGACCTATGAGCACAAGCATGAAGACGGCTTCACCCGTGCCAACATCTACGGCATCTATTATGCCCTGGACCTGTATTCCAACTTCACCTACTTCACGAAGGGACCGCAGGGCGACCAGTTTGAGCAATCGGAGAAACGCTGGGTGTTTGGCGGACAGATCGCCCGTACCTGGGAGGACAAGGACATCTTTGGCATCAAGTCAGACTTGACGTTAGGCTTCCAGACCCGGCATGACCTCATCAACGGTATTGGCCTGTATGATACGGTGAACCGCAAGCGCTATGCCACCACCCGCCAGGATGACATCTGGGAGGGAAGCGCGGGTTTGTACGGCCAATGGGTCAGTCATTGGACACCGTGGTTCCGTACGGTGTTAGGCCTTCGTGGTGACCTCTACTATTTTGATTCGCTGGACAGCACGGTGAACGGTGAGGATGCGGAATGGGCAGGCATCGTGAGTCCCAAGTTCAGCGCCATCTTCGGCCCCTGGCATGACACGGAATTGTATCTGAATTTTGGCACCGGCTTCCACAGCAATGATGCCCGTGGTGTCACTGCACGCTCTCTTCAGGCAGATCCGCTTGTGCGCACCATGGGCGCCGAGATCGGTCTCCGGACGCAGGCGGTGCCCAAGCTCACAACCACCCTGGCGCTGTTCTGGCTGCAGAGCGACAGTGAACTGATCTATGTCGGCGATGCCGGAACCAATGAGCCTGGACCGGGCTCTGAACGCTATGGTGTGGAACTGGCCACCTACTGGCGGCCTAACTCATGGTTCAGTGCGGATGCAGAGCTGGCCCTGACTTACGCGCGTCTGAAGGACAGCGGCAATGCCGACCGCATCCCCAACAGTGTCCCCGTGATGTTCAGCGGCGGGTTCACCCTCGGTGCTCAGGGATCCGCGGACGGGTGGTTTACCGGCCTGCGCGTGCGCGCCTTCACCGGCCGTCCACTAGAAGAGACGGGGCAGATCGAAGGCCGCGAGAGCATCATGCTCAATGGTACCGTCGGCTATCGCCGCAAGAACTGGGAAGCCGCTGTGGACTGTCTGAATCTCCTGAACCGGGCTGACAACGACATCGAGTATGCCTATGAAAGCCAGCTTCCAGGCGAGGCCGGGCCTGTCACGGATACGCATTTCCATCCGGTGGAACCGCGCATGTTCCGCTTCCGTGTGACTTACCGGTTTTAGCGAGCCTTTAAAAAGCGTGGCCGCCTGCTGGAGGTGAAAGCCCGCCGTTTGGCCACAGGATACCGGCCCCATTGTGGCAGCGGAAAAACAAAAGGCGCAGAGGTTTGCCCTCTGCGCCTTTTTTGATGGGGCTGGACGACAGCTTTAGGCGGGCATCACCGGGTGCATTTCCCGCTGGTACAGTTCTGCGGGCTGTCCGGTCTTGATGGCCTTGGCCATGGACTTGTTGAGTCCGTCCAGGGAGTAAGGTTTCAGCATGATGTCCACAGGCGGATTGCGGCCTTCGCCAAGAATGACGAACTCGTCTGGATCAATCACAAAGCCGCTGCAGACTACCACGGGTACATCGTTGCCTGCGGCCCTCAGTTGTTTGAAGGTGTCGCGCCCGCTCAGTTTGGGCATGTAGATGTCCAGCAGCATGACATCCACCTTCTCACCGCTGCGGAAGACGATGTCGAGGGCCTGCTGGCCGTCACCGGCCTCCAGGACACGGTAGCCGAGGAAGTTCAGCATGTTCACGGCGATAGACCGCACAGGCGCTTCATCATCCACCACCAGCACGGTACCCAGCGAACCTGCCGGGGTAGGGGTGAACGAGGCATGGCCGTTGGTCATCGGTTCGTCTTCCACATTCTCCGGATCTGCGGCACGCGGCAGGTAGATGCGGAACTCAGTGCCCTGGCCCTCCATGCTGTCGAACTCAATCCATCCGCCGTGCTCACGGACGATGTCCTGCGCCATGCTCAAACCGAGACCGGTGCCCTTGCCGCTGGTCTTGGTGGTGAAGAAAGGCTCGAAGATGCGGCCCCGGACATCTTCCGGGACGCCATGGCCATTGTCCCGCACCACAATCATGGCAAACTCCGCCGGTGGCTGGTCGCCAGCAGGATTGCGGTGGGTGACGTTCTCAATGCCGATCTCGATAACGCCCCGGTCATCAGGCAGGGCATCGCGGGCGTTCAGGCAGAGATTCAGCACCACCTGTTCCAGCTGGGTGGCGTCGGAGACGGCAAAGGAGGCGTCCAGGCCGGCACGCACCCGGATTTCCACCTTGGGATCCACGCTGTGGCGGAGCAGGGTCTGCACCTCGGCCAGCAGCTTCTTGAGGTTGGTCACCTTGCGCAGGCTCTGCCCGGCGCTGCGGCGGGAATAGCCTAACAAACTTTTTACCAGGTCTGCCGCCCGTTGCGTGGCCTGGTTGGCGTTCTGCAGCTTCTCGCGCACCTCGCTCTGGTTGCCTGCAGGTTGCAGTTCTGCCAGGGTGAGGTTGCCGCGGATGGCGGTGAGCATGTTGTTGAAGTCATGGGCGATACCGCCAGCCAGCTGGCCCAGGGTTCCCATCTTCTGGGACTCACGCAACTGTCTTTGCAGGCCCTTCATCTGGCTGCAATCACGCACCATCCAAAGACGGCCAATGACTTCGCCGGTGTCTGCCTGCATGGGAACCGTGCGCAGGCTGAAGCTGCGAGGGTCGTGGCCGACGAGATCCGCTTCCACCTGGTCCTGGAACAGTGGATTTTGCAGGCTTTGGGCCAGCCATTGCGACATGGATTCGGATTCGGCAAACCGGCCAGCGATGGCCTTCATGAGGGTGTGGACATCGCGTCCGCCGATCGCCTCAAGCGGTTTGCCCAGAAAGTCATCCAGCCGCGCGTTGGAGGCAATGATGGTGCCTTGGGAGTCCACCACCGCGACTCCTTCATCACTGGCGGCAAAGATTCCCTGAAGCGCGGTGAAGGCTTCTTTCAGCAGGCGTTCTGCGTTGGTCAGCCGCTGGGCGCTCTGGCAGGCATGGGTCTCAGCGGCATTCAAAGATTGCCGGTGCTTGGCGAACAGCATGTTGATGTCACAGCGCAGTTTCCAGAAATCCGCAGGCAACCAGCGTGCCACATCTTTGGTGGGGGGCACACCGCGCATCACCGAGGCGGTGGCATTCATCACGGACACCACCGGCTTCAGCACCCAGCCGCTGAGCAGGTAGGCAGCCAGCAGGATGCCGCCGCCGACGAGAGCTCCGTTGAGGCTGAGAAACCACTCCAGCGGGTGCCCGGTGAGGTGGACGACCCCGGCTGCCGGCAAGCAGGCAAACAGCACCAAAGGGAACAGCAAACGGAGTCGGAGCGAGTTCATGAAGGGGAGATGGAGAGGATCTGCGGAGCCTGGGACAGATGAAGATCGGGAAGGAAACCGGGCGGGTGCACGGGCATGCGGAAGAACTCGCCGCTGCTGAGAGCGCCCAAGGCCTGCTGCTTGGCCTGGTCCACCGCGGTTGAAACTGCTTCAAGAACCTGTGCCGGGAGGTGGCATTCAAGCCAGGCGGCGACATGCTTTTGAATTTCTTCTGCAGCGAGTTCAGGCGTCGTGGCCGGGGCAGTTTGCGGCGCTGAGACCTCGATGTTGTCCAGGCGGTCTTTGAGCGCGCTCACACCCATGGCTGCGCCGAACAGGTCCTGCCTCATTTGCTCCATCTCAGCCCGCAACTGGGCGATTTCCGAGTGCGGGGCCTTCTCCAGACCATTGAAGTGAGGGTGGGGTGGTGTTGCCGGAAGCAGTGAGGAAGGGGCGGCTGGTTTGGCCCCAGGGACGGGAGAAGGCGGCGATAGATGACCTGCCGCAGGTGCCGGGGGCATTGCTTGCACAGGTCTTCTCAAAGGTGGAGCCAGCGGGCCGGTGGTGCTTTGCTGCACAGCCAGCGCGGCAAGGCCGCCGCTCAAGGGACCAAGGCTGGCGGAGAGATCTTCTGAAGGAGCCGGGGGAAGTTCCCAAGACGGCTCTGCCATCTCTTCTTCCTCCCCCTTTTTGCCCGCTGCAGGCAAGGGCTCCAAAACTGGAGCCGCAGCCCGCCGCTGCGAAAAGAAGGAGAAGGGAAAGGACATATAGAATTTGTAATGGTTATGTAAATTTATATAAAATATCGAAGATAATCCAGGGAAAATAAACTTTTTTTGAATATTGGAGCAAGTAAGGGGCGGTGCATCCTGCATGACTGCCTCCCTGGGAAGGCAAGCTGAAGCGGGCAAAATGCTTGAAAAACAGAGCAGGTTTTCAACCATGCGGTGATACCGGTCCACGATGGCCCAACCTTGACGCCCCGGCCTTTTGCCTTACCTGAGAGGTTGTTTTCCGCCTCTCCACTTTCGCG